>JAKQKW010000078.1 GCA_029560455.1 Candidatus Rifleibacteriota bacterium | reverse complement strand
AGCGAATCGACCTTCTGCTCGAGTTCGCGGTTGATATCACTGATCTTCTGCATGTAATCTTCGATGGCCGCGCGCGACTCGATCATGCTGCCAACTATCTTGGTAAAGCTTCCCTGCACCTCTTCCAGATCGCTCAACCGCAGATCTTTGAGACCTTCGTGAACATCGCCGTCAGCGACCTTGTCGGCGATTTCGATAAAATCCTGCAGCGGTTTGAGAACCTTCTGCATGATGCTCAGATGCACAAAAAACAGAGTGCCGATACCGGCAGCGACGAACGAAATGAGATCGACATCGCGCCCCATGAACCGGAAAGCCAGATAAACCACGCCCCAGAAAACTACCAGCAACAGATCGAGTTTGAGGGCTATATTGGCTTTAAGTTTGCTCATTTATTGCCACCTGCCGGAAGAGTGAGGCGCTGCCTGAGACCTTCGATGATGCGCGCGGAAATCGCCTGCGGGTCGCCATCGGCGTGCACCACGACAAACCGCTCTGGTTCCTGCTGTGCCAGTGAATTATAGCCATCGAAAACCCGACGATGAAATTCGAGTGCTTCGGATTCGATGCGGTCGTGCTGTTTGCGGCCGCCGTGACGGGCGCGTTCGAGACCCTGCTCCGGCGCAATCTGCAAAAGCACAGTACAGCCTGGCAAAAATCCCGGTAAGAACCGGGAGTGAATCTCGCGCACCTTCTGCGGATCAAGGCCGCGAGCATAGCCCTGGTAAGCCATACTTGAATCGAAATAGCGGTCGCAGAGCACAACCTTTCCGGCTGCAACTGCCGGCAATATGACTTTGCGCAGGTGTTCGGTGCGCTGAGCCAGCATCAAAAAGAGTTCTGTCTCTGGCTCGAGGCTGCCGGTTTCGTTGCCGAGCAGAACAGAACGAATACGGTCACCAGCCGGAGTGCCGCCGGGTTCACGGGTGGTAATTACTTCGAGCCCCAGGCCAGCAAGGTAGTCGCGCAGCAAAGCGATCTGTGTCGTTTTGCCGCTGCCTTCAGGACCCTCGAAAGTTATGAACCAACCCTTTGTCATTCTACTGTTCCCGTTTTTCAGCCAATTTCAAAAAAATCATCGAGTTTGGTGAGCTTGAACACGTTGAGAACGGGTTCATTCAGCTTAACTATTCTGAGCTTACCGTTATGCCTGACGATCTCTTTTTTGAGATAGACAAGCATGCCAAGCCCTGAGCTGTCAAGATAGCCAACGCGATCCATGTTCAGCTCGTAGGTCCAGCCGGTAGATTCGATCGAATCCATGACCTCCGACTTGAGCGCCTTGGCACTCTGAATGTCGAGTTCACCATCGACGTAGAATACCTTGATCTTTTTTTCGGCATCTATCTGGCAATCTATCTTAAGCACATTGGCCTCCACTCCTGTCCTGCTGTTTCAGGATCTTAACCATCTGCAGCCTGACCCGGCCGCTGTCACTGTCAGTAATATAATCAACGTGATCCATGATGTTCCTGATGATGAAGACGCCGAGACCGCCCTCCTTGATTTCGTTCAGGTTCGGAACCGGGATACTGGCCGGAACAAACTCAGGATCATGATAATAAACATCTACCACAAACACTTCCTCGCTTGTCGTAATTTCCAGATCGAAAGACATCCGGTCATCGAACTTGTAAGCATGCTTGATAACGTTCGTACAGGCCTCTGTCGTCGCCAGTTTGATATCGTTGAGCATGGCCGCTCCGAGGTTCAGATGCTGAACACAGGCGGCAAGCACTCGACGAATCAGAGCCAGTGTTTCAGAACTGCCCTGTACATGCATCTTCATGTACGTGGCATCGGCCGGCAGCTCCTCGATCAATTGTCTTATTCTATCCTGCAATATACGTCTGCTTCCGTAGTTTTCTGAATTAATTTTCTGGAAATACGCAAACATCAGAGCTGAAACACAGTCGTCGCCAGCTCAGGTTCCAATAGTATCATGTTATAACCAATCGCGTCTACTATAACCGACTTACCAAGTTCTTTGGCAGTTTTCGCCAGCAACTCCGCCGTCTCACTGTATTCGGTCGACAAAAACCATGATTTTTCGAGATACCCCAGGGCTTTGTCAGAGTTGGTCAGGTCACCATAGGCCAGGTAACATCTGGCAACCGCCTGCAAAGCCATGGCGCTGTCGGGCATTTCGCGCAGAATTTTTTCGCAGGCCTTGAGATTGGTCGCGGCGGCGCGTTGGCGGTCGGCGCCTTTAAGATGCTTAAACTGGCAGCGCAGCATGCCCCAGCGCACCCAGTGATTGCTGTCATCGTGGCCAGCCGCTTTGTGCCAGTTCAGTAGAGACTTTTTAACCCATTCGTCTTTCTGCGCCGTGTATTCGGCCAGCAGTTCCTGTCCCAGCGCAGTTTCATAAAGCAGCCAGATCTGGTCAGACTTGCTCTGCAACGCCTGATGATGCTCAGAAAGCATGTTCATCAACTCATTTTTGCTGCCGCTCTTCGACAGTTCGGCGGTCATCTCAATATTTTTGCGTCGATAATAACCATTTTCAGGGAAAAGATTGCGCAATGACGAGTAGCACTTGCGCGCCTCGCCGTGCTGCTGAAAGTTTTCATGCAGCCGGGCCAGTTCGTAAAGTCGCTGCGGGTCTGACGACAGCTTGACCAGAGCGTGCGTATACTCCACCGCTTTTTCGACGTTGCCGCGTGCTCGCTCGATCAGCGCCATACCGCGAATCGCTGCATCGGTCTCGCCAAATTTTTTCAGTACCTCGCTAAAAGTCTTTTCGGCGCTGGCAAAGCTCTCGGCCTGAAATTTGGAACGACTGCCAAAGATATATCTGGCATAAGCCCGCACCATAAGAGGCACTGGCGAATCGCGGCGGATATGTGCCAGTTCGAGTTCGAGATTCTTGACCAGCGCTTCGAGCATCTCGGGCTCGACGCGCGAACCACGAATCTGACTGCGCTTAAGCCGCAAAAGCATCAGATGGGCCGCCAGCTCGGTCGGGTGATCGCGTGTAATGGTAGTCAGCAACTCTATCGCCAGCGGAACCTTATTTTCGAACTCATAAACACGGGCAAGATTGAAGCTGGTCTTGAAATCAGTCGAATCGAAAGAGCGGGCCCGCGCCAGCAAACCAGATGCACGGTCTACTTCAGCGGTCTTCAGAGATACTTCAGCCAGCAGTTTGATCCATTCAGGTTGATTGGGAACCAGCTCCAGCGCACGTTCGAGTCGTTCGGCTGCAGTCAGATAGAATTTTTTCTGCAGGGCTTCGATGCCCTGGGTTGCCATCTTTTCGCCTTCGGCGCGTGCCTTTTCGATTTTTATCAACTCGGGCGCCTGATACGCCCGCACACAGGTCGGGTCGAGGCGGGCAGCGGCTTCGAAGGCGTCCTGGGCTTCATCGAATCGCCCAAGCCTGATCAGGGTTTCGCCATAGTCACACCAGTCTTCGGCTCCGGATTTTCTGATTTCGAGAAGCTTTTTCTGCGAACTGGCCTTGAGAGCAAAGACACCCGTAGCTTCAGCACTGCCGATAATGCCCTCATGCCCCCATTCGCAGTTGGGATAAGTCTCAACCGCCTGCTGAAAAATCGCAAGCGCCTCGGCATGCCGTTTCTGGCGCGCCAGGGTCTGCCCAAGGGTTTTCTGGACTTCGGGATGGTATGGGCTCAATTCATGCGCCATTTCAAGATATTTAACCGCCCGCACCAGATCACTGCGCTCGGCAAAATGCCGGGCAATATTCAAAAAACATTCGCCATTCGAGTTTTTGCTCTTTTCGACACGGGCAAAAGTCTGATCGGCCTGCTCTTCCATGCCCATCGAATTCTGCAGCTTACCGAGCTCGATCAGAATATCGGGGTTGTCAGCTTTTCTGTTAAGCGCCTGCTCGAACTCGAGCAGGGCCTGGCCCTTTTCATTCATGCCAAGATAGGCGCGGCCAAGGCCGAAGCGCATCTGCGGATCATCTGGAAATGTTCTGATCGCCTCGCGAAAATTCTTGACCGCACCGTCATAAAACTTGCGCGCCAGCATTGTTTCACCCAGCAGCAGGTACATCTCGGCGGTTGCGCCGGCGAGTTCCTTGTAGGCAGCCAGATACTTCTGTGCTTCAGAAGCGTTGCCGAGGCTAAGATGAATTTGTGCCATGCGAATCAGCACATCCTGATTGCGCGGATTCTTGCGATGCAGGCTCTCGATCTGGCGCAGAGCCTCTTCTTTTTTGCCACTGTCATAAAGCAGACCTGAAATGCGAAAAACGGCTTCAGCGTCATCGGGCCGACGATCGAGCGCAACCCCAAGACATTCTATCGCCTCTTCGCGTCGGTTCATGAGTTCGTAAACCCGGGCCCCGGCCTTGAGCACGTCGGGATTGTCGGGTGCCAGTGCGCGGGCAGCCCGAAATGTCGAATATGACTGCTCATAACGCCCGACAAGGTTCAGCGCATTGATCAGGCTCAGATAATTCTCAGCGGCCGCCGGATTTTTTTTGAGAGCCTGTTCGAGGGCTTCGATATCAGGTTTTGCCACGGGCGCCGCTGCCGGCGGCGTCTTTTCGGCAACCGGCTTTGCTGCTGTTCTGGCAGTCGGTTTTTTGTCGACGACAGCGCCGCATTTTCCGCAATAGCGCCCGGTCACAGAATCAAAAGAACATTTCGGGCAGATCGCCATATTTACATCTCCCTGGGGGCAGAAATTCCCAGCAGTTCAAGGCCTTTTGCCAGAGTCCGGCGGGTAAAGCTGCTGATCATCAGGCGCGATGCCTTCACTCTTTCATCTTCGCAGCTGAGCACGGGGCACTTGTCGTAGAACGAAGAAAAACAGGCTGCCAGCTCATACAGGTAATTACATAGTATATGCGGCCGCAGTTCGCTCGCTACCGCCGTCACCGCCTGATTAAATTCCATGAGTTTCATGATCAGATCACGCTCTTCGGCCTGCGAAATCACGGCTTTCGCTGTGAAAACGTCGATATCGAGCCCGGCCTTGCGAAAGATCGAGCAGATTCGCGCATGCGCATACTGCAGATATGGCGCGGTGTTACCGTTAAGCGCCAGCATGCGGTCGAACGAAAAAACATAATCGTTATTGCGGTTCTGCGACAGGTCAGCATATTTAACCGCACCAACGCCGACGATGCAGGCAACTTCCTTTTTGCGTTCTTCGCTCAGTCCAGGGTTTTTCTCGTTGACCACCTGATAAGCCCGCTCGATTGCTTCGTCAAGCAGCTCTGATAATTTAACATTTTCGCCGCTGCGGGTCTTGAGCGGTTTGTTGTCTTCGCCGAGAATGCTGCCGAAAGGCACGTGCTCGAGCTTGACATCGGGCACAGCAAGTATGCCGGCCGCACGCGCCACCGCGAAAATCTGTTTAAAATGCAGAGCCTGACGGGCGTCAGTGACATAAATGATCCGCTGCGCTCCCAGTTTTGCGGTGCGATAGCGCAGGGCCGCGAGGTCGAAAGTTCCATAATTGAAAGCACCGTCAGATTTCTGCACGATAACCGGCAGCGGACTACCGTCTTTACCCTTGAATTCATCGAGAAACACACACTGAGCGCCCTGCGATTCGACCATTTTACCGCTTTTATCAATTTCGGCGACGGTTTCGGCGAGCATGTCGCGATAAAAACTTTCGCCGCGCTCGTTCTCCTCGACCAGCCTGACATCGAGCAGGCGATAAATGCGATAAACTTCGGCCATCGAAATTCTGATGATCTTGTGCCAGAGATCGAGCATGGCCTGATCGCCATTCTGCAGGCGCACCAGGCATTCGGCACAGGCTGCCGCCGTTGCCGGGTTTTCCTTGCACTCTGCCGCCGCGCTTTTATAAAGCTCTTCGAGTCGGGCCAGCGTCAGTTCACGGGTGAGATCACCATTGCGCTGCTCGATCGCTGCGATTTCAGGGCCAGCTTTCCAGATGACCATGGCCATGGGCAGACCCCAGTCGCCAAGATGATTCTGGCGAATCACCGGATTGCCAAGCTCTTCGATAACCCGCGCCAGAACGTCGCCAATGATGGTCGAACGCAGGTGTCCAACGTGCATCTGTTTGGCGATATTGACGCTGGAATAATCAACTACCGTAGTTTCGCCTTCTGCAGAGGCTTTTTCGACGAGATCACTTCTTTCGGCCAGTTCATTGAAGCTGCTTTCGACGACCTTGTTGGCGAGATAAAGGTTGATAAAGCCGGGGCCGGCCATTTCGACGCGGGCAAACCAGTCTTTTTCGGTTTCGAGACTGGCAACCATTTCAGCCGCCAGCTTCTGCGGCGCGCATTTGGCGGCTTTCGCCAGCTTCATTGCAGCATTCAGTGAGAAATCGCCATTAGCCTTGTCAGGTGGCACCTGAACATCGATAAAGCTATAGTCTTCGATGCCGTAACGCGCGAACAGGCCGGCCAGATTCTGGTGGATGAGAGTGATTAAACGCTTTTTCATAGATATTCCTTAGCCATGGCCACGATCAGGCCTTTGATTTGAAGATAAGCCACACGCCGATCGCCCCGATCAAAAAGTTGGGAAGCCAGACGCCGAGAAAGGGCGACACGACCGCACCTTTCGCGAACGCCTTGCCGGCGGCGAACAGCACATAATACAGAAAAATGATGACAACCGACATGCCGATACCGATACCGGTGCCAGAACGCGTCGTCTGCGAACCGAGCGGCGCCCCGATCAGCACGAAAATCAGCGCAGCGAACGGAATCGAAGTTTTTGACCAGAATTCTATCCAGTGCTGGGCGATCACTGTCGGTGAAATGCCCTTTTTCTCAGAATCTTTGATGAATTCATACAATTCAGCCAGCGTCATGGTACTGGCATTTTTTGAATCAGGCACATGGTCGGGGTTAACGTAATGCGTGTCGATCGGATATTCCATGTCTCTGAAATAGGTGTAATTACGATCTTCGCCGCTCATGTGAATATCTGATACGCGACCATCCCAGAAATAGCACACACCATCTTCGATGCGGGCGCGATCAGCCTCGATGACTCTCGGAAACCCGCGCGCCTGGCCTTCATACATGACAACCCCGAACATGTCTTTGGTCTCTTCGTTGAATTTGCGCACAAAGAACTTGCGGCCCGGCCCGGCTTCGAAGAAGCGGTTTTCGGCGATCTTGGGCAGCGGCCTCTTCAGCGTAACCTCACGCCGGAACAGGCGCGTGAACTTCTCGTTGGCGACCGGCACCAGCTTTTCGTTGAACAGCAGCGTCAGAAAAGTGATGAATAGACCGGCCAGAATAGCCGGCGTCACTACCCGGGCGAAGCTGTAACCGCCGGCCTTTAACGCTGTGATCTCTGAATCTGACGACATCCGGCCAAAAGCAACAAGATTTGCCAGCAACAGAGCCATCGGAAAGCTGATAACGAGAGTCGGCGGCAGGCTGTAAATGAAAAATAATCCGACAACCGTGGGTGGAACGCCTTTGGCGAAAATCAGATTGATCAGCCCCATCATCAGATCGATCAGCCAGATCGCGACAAAGAAAGCCATGCCAAAAAGAAACGGCTCCAGCAGTTCCTTTAAGACATATTTATCAACTGTCTTGATCGTTTTCATCATAGAGACTGTATACTACTCCATGAGAGTAAGAGGTATCAAGTATAATGTTATATAAACGTATTCAAAAAGAAAATGTAGTGGGCACGGCGCGCTGTGCCCATACTTGCGCTGTGCCATGCTCGCGCCGTGCCTATACCGGAGTCCGTGCCCATGCGCGTTTTCTCCTTTTTGCATCGAGTATTGCCTTAATTCTCGATTCTTGCTTGTCAACTGACGGGCTTAAAGGTTACAATTTTACGGCAATCATCCTGCGACCGGGAAAATTAATCACCGATGCAAAACCTTTATCAGCTCTTTGGTGTATCGAATTTTGCCTCTCTTGAAGAACTGGCGGCGGCCTACAAGCAGAAATATGCCGAACTGTTCTCTTCTGATTCGCCCCTGGCCAACATTCCGAAACTGCGTGAGTTAAAAGACGCTTTCGACCTGCTTTCTGACGATGACAAGCGGGCGGCCTACGACGAAAAACTGACCGACTTTCTCGAAGAACTGCACGAAAAATATGACGAGGCAGTAGCCGATCTTTCGGCCGGACGACTGCAGCAGGCAGTCGACAAGCTGAACTGGTGCATCACCAGAGACCCCGGTGAACCAGATTATTACGAGACCATCGGACTGGCTTACCGGCTGGCCAATGATTTTGACAATGCCCTGCGCAGTTTTCAGCAGGGCCTCAAGACCGGGCAGCGCAAGGCCTTCTTTCATCGCAATCTTGGCGATGTATATCGCCTCAAACATGACGAAGACAACTCCGACACGCATTATCTCGATGCGGCCGAAGCCTTCAAGAACATTCTGCAGGTCGACCCCAAAAATGTCGACGCGATCGAGCAACTGGCCGACATCTACAGTCGCATGAAATTCTTCGACGAGTCACTCGACCTCTACAACCAGCTCATCAGGAGGTTTCCCTACAATGCCGCCTATCATCGCGATGTCGGTGCCGTCATGTATGAACTCGACATGGTCGAAGAAGCCGAGCAACACCTTCTTGAGGCCTTACGCATCACACCCGGCGATGCAGCCGCACTGTTATATCTCGGACTGGTCTACTTCAAACGCCGATTGCTGGGAATGGCCGTGCAGACACTGCGTGACAGCCTGAAGAACAGCCCTGACCAGCCCGAAGTCACTCAACTTATCGAGCAGATCGAAATCATCAGAGCCGAAATCGGGCGAACCGTTGAAGAGATCATCTACGACCCGGCTCCCGATGCTTACGTCGAAGGCACCGTCAAATGGTATAGCCAGGAAACCGGGATGGGCGTGCTGACCTGCAGCGAATACCCTGAGGTTCTGCTGCATTATTCGGCAGTTAAGCCCGACGACGAAGCCACCCTGAAAAAAGGTGACCGGGTGAGGTTCGGTATTGTCAAAGATTCTGTAAGCCCGATAGCCGTTCAGATCGAAAAAATCGGTGAAAACGAAGAGTCCGAGTCGATGCCAGGCAAGATCGAGCGCTACGACATCGAAAAGAAAATGGGCATCATTCGCGGACACGACGGCCGTGAAGTCTTTTTTGCCTTTTCAGCACTGACAGAAGAAGTGCTCGAAAACCTCAAACCCGATCTCGAAGTGCTTTTTGAATCGCGCACCATTACCGGTCTCTCAGACAACAACTATGAGCAGGCCAGCCGCGTACGGCTGCGCAAGCGCAGACAACCATAAAGACTACTGGCAGGGGCACGGCACGGCGCGCCCATACTGGCAGCCAGGTCGGCGTAACCTGCGGTCAATCAGGCAGTGAGTTCAAAAAAGGCTTTTTCGAGGCTGCCCCAGGTTTTAACAACGTTATCGAAGCTTTCGGCAAGACGCAACTGACCGCCGGCAATGATTCCAACGTGGGTAACCAGCTTTTCGACAACCTCAAGAACATGGCTCGAAAAAATGATAGTGGTGTCGTTTTCAACCATTTTGTCGAGCAATTGCCTGAAATCGCGGGTCGCCTGCGGATCGAGACCGTTAAAGGGCTCGTCGAGAATCAGCAGTTTTGGCGAATGTATGATGATCGAGGCGAGCGCGATCTTTTTCTTCATACCGAAGCTGTAGTTGGCAGTATACTCGTCGGCGGCTTCAGTTAGACCGAACAGACCAAGCAATTCTTCGATACGCTGCTTTCGCGAATCGCGGGGCAGTTGATGAACATCGGCGACAAAATCAAGAAACTGGTAACCGGTCAGATAGTCGTAAAGAAATATTTCGTCAGGCAGATAACCGACCCGTGCGCGAATTCCGATCGGGTCAGACGCAACATCGATGCCGTCAATGACAACCCTGCCGGTATCTGGCTTAAGAAGTCCCATCATAATTCGCAGAGTCGTGGTTTTGCCGGCACCATTCGAGCCGAGAAAGCCAAATACGGCACCAAGCGGAACTTCGAGCGATACATTGTTCACCGCCAGCTTTGTATCGTAGCTTTTGGTGAGATCTTTAATGCTGATCATGGTGACCTGATACTCTGTGTTCTCGCGTCAGTCTCAGATGTTCTGCGTATTTGGCAAGTTCGGGAAACTCTTCGAGCGGCTTGAAGGTTGCATTGTTATGCCAGAAGTCAGAAAGGCCGGCAAAACCGGTTTTTTCGTATTCAGCGGCGGTAATCAGCATGTCAATCTTGTCGATAGCGCGCACAAACCTGGCTTCGACACTGCTTCCCTCTTCGAACTCCTTGAAAAGAGTCAGCGATTCTTCGGTCAACGCGGCACCAAGTGGCGCAAGAACATCTTCGACCGCCTGCTGCTCAATAGCACTCTTATCAGGAAAGTATTTGAGCGCCGTGTATGGAATATCGCCAACCCGGCTTTCACCGAGTTCATGTATTATGGCAATAGAAACCGCGCGCGCGCGATCGATTTTAACACTGGTCATTATACCGGCCAGCATGTGGGTCAACAGAATCACCCCGAAACAGTGATCGGCGATCGATTCGCCGTTGCGAATGCCACGCAGCTGCCAGCCGGTGCGCCGCAGTTTTTTGAGGGTCAGGAAATCGTGAAAAACCTTGTCGAGCTGTGAACTTTCAATTTTCATACTTTTCTGTCCGTGTCGTGAAGTTACAGTATTTATACCCGATTTTCTCATCATTCAGCCATATTTTTTTGTATCGTTGTCGTTGTCGTTGTCGCTATCGTTGTCGCTATCGTTGTCGCTATCGAACCGGTTTTATGTTACCCACTGCAAAATTCCGGGCAAAAAAAAGACCGGTGAAACCCGGTCCTGAAAAATAAGGAGGCAAACAAATCCATGAACCCTGTCGTCAAAAGTTGCTGTTTCTTTAACGAATTTTTTGCAGAATCATAGCGAAAGCGGTACAATCACGCCATGACAACACTGAGGTTTATCGATTCGCAGTTTTTCAGCGGGGCCATGAACATGGCCCTCGATCAGATGCTGGCAGAAAACCTGTCGCAGCACGACAGACAGTCTTACCTGAGATTTTACCGATGGCGACCGGCGACCCTTTCGTTCGGATACAACCAGAGAATCGAGCGTCTGATAAACCCCGATGCGGTGCGCGCAGCCGGTTTCGGCATTGTCAGGCGCATGACGGGCGGGAAAATGGTATTTCACGACAACGAACATACTTTCTGCATCGGACTGCCGGCCGAGTTTATCGAAAGCAGAATCGGGAAAGGCAAAACCTTTCTTGAGATGTTCACCCTGGCGGTCTCACCTCTGGTGACCGGCCTGAGACAGATGCAAATTCCTGCCCGCTTCGCTGACTCGCGTGAAATGCGGCACAGCTCTAACGGAATTCATTGTTATGCTACTGCGGCCGGGCATTCTATCTATGCCGGTGACCGCAAGCTTATCGGCGCTGCCGGCGTTTTCCGCAACGGCAGCCTGGTAATTCACGGGTCGATACCGATTACAGTCGAGTTCCCACCTGACGACTGCTTTATCGACGGCCAAAAAGTCAGCCACGATGTCGATATGGCGGCTTTAAGTGACTTCTGCAGCGCCGGAGAAATCGAAAAGCTGCCGGAAATAATGGCCAGAGCCTTTTCGACTGTGCTGGAACTTGAAATATCCCGGCAACCACTTACCAAATCGGAGCTCGCCTCTGCCCAGGAACTTGCCCGGACCAGATACTCCAGCCTCTATTGGAATACTTCTGAAAAGGGTTAAAATTCTGCTTGTCAAAGAGTGTGATTTGCGGTACATTTATTGGTTGTTCGCAGGTGAAATTTGCTATAATTAAGGCAGAGAGAGCAAATGTTAAATAAATTTAACATTGTTACGGTTTGTGTATTGCTGACGCTTCTGCTGTCGGCAGAACCTCTCTATGCCCAGAAAATCGACAACCTCGATCTGCAGTTCAACCACGCAACCGGCCGACAGCGGCGATCCACGGCAGTGCCGCGCAATGGCGAGTTCAAATTCTCGCTGGGCAGCCAGCTTTTCAACGAACCGGAGGCCACCCTGCCGACGACCGGCAACAACAGCGAAATCACCCGAATCGAGGTTGCTGAAAACTTCTCTGACCTTGGCAGTATCGATGTCAATCGAATCAGACCCGCCACCCCGGCACAGCTCACATTGCGCTCAAGCCGAACTGGCGAGCAACAGAGATTCGCTCCGACCATCACCCTGAGCAGCTCATACGAAGACAACGCGATCGGGCCAAACGACCCTTCCGCCGAGAGCCTTTCCATACGCAGCGAATCCGGCAGGCTGCGCGTCTACGGCGAGCTCGAGCAGCAGCGCATAAACGCACTTGCCACACAAAATCCGGGTGGATTCGGCAACAGTGGCACTCCGGGCATTCGCGCCTCGGTCAACGTCAAAGCCAACGACGGGCAGCAGAAGCCCGAACCTCATGAAGCGAGCGCAGCGCTGGCTTCCCGTTACTACCTCGAAGCCGTCTACAGCTTCAAGCCCACCCTCAAGGGTAAGGTTTCATTTCGGCGCTCGATGATCGACACCTTCGAATCAGAAGAAAAACTGCAGGTCGAAGGCATAGTCGATGCCAACCAGAACATACAGATCAAGGCCGGTTACAACAACGAGGTCAGACCCGAAGTGACCGACACCAAATCGAGCAAAGACACCAAAGTCTGGACAGAATTCATTTTAAAATTCTGACCGATGCAGATTACCGACGTTCGCATTCAACGGATCAAAGAACCCCGCAGCAAGCTGCTGGCGTTTGCCGAAATCACGCTCGACGATGCTCTGGTAATCAAGGATTTTCAGATTTTCATGTCGCCGCGCGGCTGCTTTGTCGGTATGCCAAGCCGCAAGATGCCCGACGGCACCTGGCGCGAAACCATTTTTGCAATCAACACTGAACTGGCTGAGCAGATCAAGCAGACAATTCTGCGGGCCTACGAAGATGAAGCCAGTCGACCGGAAAATCGGCCGGATGCCACAATATAGTCAATCCGGAAAGCAACTACAATTACGATTACGATTACGAACGCGAGCACGATTTTGAGGATCAGAAGGCGCTTGCACCGGCGGGCCAAATGTGTTATTTTCTTTGAGCCACAAAAATGGCGAAGGGGCGTAGCCAAGCGGTAAGGCACCTGCCTTTGGAGCAGGCATTTCGTAGGTTCGAATCCTCCCGCCCCTGTTCAAAAGCCCGCCTCCCCGGCGGGCTTTTGCGTTTATGTTGCCAATACAAGCATCCGAATTGGTCTCACCGCCGCAAAATTATTGATTCAGGCGGCTAACCTCGATACTGGCGGGGTTCAGGAAAATTTGTGGTATTTATGGCCAGAAAGGGGTAAATCTGTGTATAATGACCGCGAAAAAAACTGCGAGGTGGAATATGACTGCTAAGCTTCAGGCCCTGATTCTGGCCGCCGGCAAAGGCACCCGGATGAAATCGGAGTTGCCGAAAGTAGTACACCCGATTCTGGGCAAACCGATGGTCGCTTATGTCATCGAAGCGGTAAGAGCGGTCGGCTGTGATAAAGCTACTCTGGTCACCGGCTATAAAAGCGAACTTGTGCGTGACATGCTTTCCGGCGAAAACGTCGCTTTCGTTGAACAGCCGCAACAACTGGGAACCGGCCACGCGGTTCAGTGCTTTGCCAGAGAAGTTACTGCCATGCCGGAGCGCCTGCTCGTCGTCTGTGGCGACACGCCGCTGATTTCGACTGCGACCCTGCGCCAGATGATCGAAATGCATGACAGAGAGAAACCAGCGATCACCATGATGACCTTGAACATGGAAACTCCGGGTAACTACGGCCGCATTCTGCGCAAAAACGGCAAGGTCTGCGCGATAAGAGAAGCCCGAGACTGCACTGAAGAAGAACTGAAGGTCAAAGAAGTTAACCTCGCGGTATATCTGTTCGAAGGGCAGTTTTTGCAGAACAACATTTTCAAACTGACTGCCGGCAATCAGCAGAAGGAATACTATCTCACCGATCTGGTCGAAATGGCGGTACAGCAAGGTCTGCCCGTCATCAGCTGTATCGAAAAGGATGAGTCTTCGACACTTGGCATCAACAGTCGCCAGCATCTGGCTGAAGTCAGTGCCATACTGCAGCAGCAGATACTCGACCGGCTGATGAGTGCCGGCGTTACCATCACCAGTCCGCTAAACACATTTATCGGGCCGGATGTCGACATTGGCCCCGACACCGTTATTCATCCGGGCACCATGATTTCCGGTCGCTGCAATATTGGCAGAGACTGCGTAATCGGGCCAAACTGCCACATCAGCGAGGCAATGATCGGCAATGGTTGCTGCCTCGAAGCCTGCCTGGTCAAGAATGCCAGCGTTACCGACAACAGCAAAATTGAACCGTTTTCCTTGATAGAAGGTTAATTAATGAAGACAGGGAGCAGCCATGCATACTAATTCACGGGTAAAAATTTTCTCAGGCGACAGCAATCGCGAACTTTTTTCTGAAGTCTGCCGATTTCTGATGATTCCTGAAGGAAACGTCTTTCATACCAACTTTGCTGACGGCGAACTCTATTGCCGCATCGAAGAGTCTGTGCGCGGCTGCGACACCTTCATCATCCAACCGACCAGCACGCCGGTAAACGAGAATCTGATGAAGCTGCTGATCACCATGGATGCACTCAGACGCGCATCAGCTGCGAGCGTGACCGCAGTGGTTCCCTACTTTGGCTATTCGCGCCAGGAAAAGAAAACTACCGGTCGCGAACCGGTCACCGCCAAGCTCGTCGCCAACATCATCACCATTGCCGGCGCCAACCGCATGATGACAGTCGATATGCACGACCCCGCCCTGCAGGGCTTTTTCGACATTCCGGTCGATCACCTTTCTGCGGTCAGGCTGCTGTCTGAGCACATTCTTAAGCGTGACCTCACCGATCATGTTGTCGTATCTCCCGATACCGGCGGCGTTCTGCGCGCACGCACCTTTGGCAAGAAGCTCGAACTGCCAATGGCGATCATCGACAAGCGCCGCCCCGAAAAGAACAAGGCTGTGGTTATGAATGTAATCGGCGATGTCGAAGGCAAGCACTGCATCATCATCGACGACATCATCGATACAGCAGGAACTCTGGTCAACGTTGCCGAAAGCCTGATCGAGAAGGGCGCAAAATCGGTAATGGCCTGCTGTACCCATGCGCTGCTGTCGCCGCCGGCAGTCGAAAGAATCGAGCAATCTCCGGTCAGAGAGATAATCTGCACGAACTCTGTGGCGCTCAGCCCTGAAAAAATCGAAAAATGCCGATTAACCGTTCTCTCTCTGGCCCCGCTCATCGGCGAAACCATAAGACGAATTTTTGAAAGACGTTCAGTAAGCGAACTGTTCTTATAAGACAGAGGAGACGTGTTGCAATGCATTTTTATACGAAGTTGATTCTGGTTCCCGCCTGTGGCGCCATGCTGGCACTCAACCTGGCTGGCTGCGGCGGCAAGAAGAAGAGCAAAAACCCGGTAGCGCCTGTCAGCGAAACAGCAGCTGCCGAAGACGGCAAATTCTCGACCTGGGCTGATAATGCCAAAATCAGGGCTGCAATCGATTCTCAGGACTACGCCACTGCCAGATCTCTGGCTTCTTCGCGCATTTCTGAGAGCCCGGATGACGCACGCGCCCATTTTCTGCTCGGTCAGGCGCTGAAAGGCGAAAACAAGCTCGAGCTCGCCCGCAAAAGCTTCGAAACGGCAACCGAGCTGGCTCCGAACGATCGCAATTATGCAAGAGAACTTAACGAATGCCTTTCGCTGATGATAGATGCCGCTCTTGCCGATGACATGGCCAGCGAAGCGATCGAAATCGGCAAAAAGCTGCTGCAGGCGGGCTACAAAACTGCAGAAGTCGAACCCAGACTGGCAAAAGCCTACAGCATAACTGCCGACAAGCTCATCGCCACCGAAAATATGGTAGAAGCTGAATCTATGCTGCGCGAAGCAGTCAATCTGCTGCCTGATCAGCCCGAAACCAGACTCAGACTGGCCCAACTGCTGATGCAGGGCGACCGCCTCATGGAAAGCGAAAGAATGTTGCGCAGCCTCACCGAAACACATGCCGACTTCGCGCCCGGTCTTACAGCCTACGCCGCTCTGCTGCAACGCATGGGTGAAGTGCGCAAAGCCAGCGACATGGTCAACAAGGCGCTTCAGCTCGATCCTGAAAATTCTGAAGCAGTTGAACTGCGCGCGAGTTTTGCCCGTGATCTGCCGGCTGGCGCGACTGCTGCCAGCGAAAGCACTACGAGTATCGAAACTATCAATGCCCGCCTGAAGACTCTCGAACGCACCGGCAATCTCAGTGAGCAGAAAAAACTGCTGGAAAACCTGGTCGCGCTTTATCCAGCCGAAAGTGCTGCACTGCTGAATCTCAGTATCGTCTGCGAAAAACTCGGCATGATCGATGAAGCTTATAAATATGCCGAGCAATATCAAAATGCCAGCCCCGACTCGCTTCAGGGCAAACTGCAGATGGCAAGATGTCTCTATCAACTCGGTCAGAACGATCGCGCCATGAGCCTGATCGAAGCAATCGAGCCAACCTACCCTGACAAGCTTGAAATCATGGCAGAAAAGGGTCAGGTTCTCGCCCGCAGCGGCAATTTTGAAGAAGCCCGCAAAGTCTGGCAGCAGGTCCTCACCACCGATCCCGACCATGTGGCGACTCTGTTCAACTACGCCCAGCTCGAAATGGAATCAGGTAAAAATAAAGAAGCTCAGGAATATTTCGAGAAGGCGATTCGCAAAGAGCCTTTCAACCACAAATACCGCTACTTCGCCGGCATAAACCTTATTCAGAGCGGCCTGAAGGATCAGGCGTATTCGCTCTGGTCTGCCTCGCGCAGCTCACTGAACCCGGAAGACCCTTATGCCGCAAGAATTCTACGTGCACTTGGCGAAGAAAATACTCAGACATCTGCCATCAGCCTGTCTTCGCCGCCACCTCCGCTCAGCGCCCCGACGACACCGGCCACGGCTCCGGTTTATGTTCCGCAGGGTGTGATCGAAGAATCGCCAGCTGACGCAGACTATGACCGCGCCCTCGAATATGCCCGCGGAGGTTTTTTCAGCGAAGCGATAGAATCGTTCAAACAGGTTCTTCAGAAAAATCCTGAAAATTTCAATGCGCTGATGAATCTCGGCAAGGTCTACACAGCAACCGGCAGCCATGAAAAAGCCTGTGCCAATTATCTGAAAGCCCTCAAAATCGATCCACGCAATGTCTTTGCACTGCGCGCACTGGCTAACGGTTATTCAGAAATCGGCATGCACAGCCTCGCTGCCGAAATTACCGAACAAGTTCGCCTGTCGCATCCAGACCAGCTCGAAAATTTTCCGAGATACGCTCAGAAAACCCCAAAAAGCAACCCGCGCGCCTATGAGCCGCTGGCCGGAGCGATGATTGACGAAGGTCTGTTCAATGAAGCGATGGCGGTAATCAACACCGGTATTGCCCAGCAGGGCGACCTCAATACGCTTCATCTGCTGCAGGGTGACGTATACAAAAGCCAGGGCCAGTATGAAGCCGCTTTGAATGCATACAAAACGGCTCTCAGTCGCGAAGCACATAACCCCGCACCATATATAAGAATGGGTGACCTGTTCGTCGCTTCGGGTCAGCTGACCAGCGCTGCCGACGAGTATCACAAGGCGCTCAAGGCTGGCTTCATCGATGCCGACAGCATGTTCGAAATCGTCGACCGCTTTCGCAAAATCGGTCGCGACATCGATGCACAAAGAGTTCTCGGACAGCTCAAAGGTATGAATCTCAACCAGGCTCAGTTGAAAAAGCTCGACCTGAGACTGGGCACCAATCTTTCTTCACAATCAGAGGAGACTGAACAATGACCCCGAAAGAAACCACACTCGAAAGCCTCGACGCGGCTATTGCCGAACTCAAGAAGTCGATCGACAACGTGTCTGACGCAGAAGTAAAAAAAGAGCTCGAAAAGACTCTCAAAAACCTGCTGCGCGCGCGCGAAAAGATGAACCCGGCGCGCCCCTTTACCGGGCATTATGTGGTAGCACTGCCGTTCGTTCTGATTTTCGCTCTGGTAGGCATCTACTACTTTTCGAAAATTTTCAAAAAAGAGTGCCGCTGAGCCTCAGCCAGAACTGATCGATGCGAACCTATATCTTCGGCCCGGTGCCGTCACGTCGTCTGGGAATCTCGTTGGGCGTCGATCTGACGCCAACCAAAACCTGTTCGTTCGACTGTCTTTACTGCCAGCTTTCGAAGACCAGGTTTCATACTTCGACACGCTCGCAGTTCTGCAATCCCGAAGATGTAATCAGCGAACTCAAGGCTGTTCTCGGTGAAATAGCGCGCCCCGACTGGATCACCATCTCAGGCACCGGCGAACCAACGCTGCATACCGGGCTCGGCTTCATTCTGGCCGAAATCAAAAAACTCGACAACGCGCCATCCTGCGTTATAACCAACTCATCTCTCATGTATATGCCCGAAGTGAGACAGGAACTGATGCTGGCCGACCGCCTGCTGCCGACGATAACCACGGTTAATCAGCGCAGTTTCGAGCGCATACACCGACCAACCGCCGACTTGCGACTCGAAGCCATTCTTGAAGGCCTGCAGATCTTTTCGCGTGATTATACCGGGGCGATCGAAGTCGAAGTATTCGTCTGCCCGGGAATCAACGATTCAGCCGAAGAAATCGCCGGATTGCGCGATTATCTGCGCAGTCTGCCCAATCTCGAAGCAGTCTATCTCAACACGGCAGTGCGGGTACCGATTGAAAGCGCAGTCAGCACCGCCGATCAGGGACTGCTCAATAGTTTTCGAAGCGCACTCAACCTGTCTGTGCCGGTAACCACAGCGTTCGAGCACAGTTTTGTTCCGCCACGCAGCAGCAACTGGAACCGGCCGGCACTTTCCTCAGACATTTTAAAACTGCTGCTCAGGCACCCGTGCAGCGAAAAGCAGCTCGAGCAGGTACTGAGTTCAGCTCCTGACCGAATAGCGGTGATGCTGACAGAACTGATGCACCAGGGAAAAGTCAGGCAGACCAGCAACGGTGACTGGACTCTAATCGACTGAGAAAATTCTGTCGGCAGCCCGCAAGGGTTTAAGCCTGAGCACAACTGTCGGGTTGAAATTTATGTTTTTTTTCAGCTCAACCGGCTGAAAATCTTCAGCTGCGGCCATTATCGTCACTTCTTCTCTGTCGGGTGACGGGTATTCAATTCTGAAAAACCCATTACTATCGGTTACCGTCGCAATTTTTTCGCTGGCAACAAAGGCCCGGGCTACCGGTTTTCCGGTGAGAGCATCGACGACCCGGCCATCGAGAACGCCCGGGCGATACTGCCCGATGACTCTGCTGATAAGTTCGGCCATGGTTTCTCTGTCGGTGAAACCAGAAGGGACTTGTAAGCTTTCAGGCATGAAGCTCGACATTCTTCCTGCCATGGTTTCTGCCGGCGAATCCTGGTATGCCATCAGCCGCACAAGTTTTTGCGCGGCGTCTGAATCGGGCTTAACCAGGCGCAAAAACTGAATGAGCTTCTGCAGATAACCTATGGTTTCGATATTGCGTAAAGCCTCGCCGGGCCTGAATTTCTGATCGGGATAGCCGCGCATTATGCCGCAGGAAAGAGTTCGATAGACACCGAACAGCTGCTCATCGTCAAGATCGGTATATTCGGGCAGGGCGTCTGGCTGTGCAGAAATACGACAGCTTTCGAGAACCGTCTCGAACATCTGCGCAAGTTCGAATCTGGTCAGACGATTATCAGCGCTTTCAAATCTGTAGGCCGGCGCGAAGATAAGCGTTGCCAGAAGAGCAAATGTCATCAGTGCCGGCCCGGTTCTTCTTTTCAGGGCCGAGCGGCTGATGCGTACGCGCTTCGTTTTAAACCGCAAAAATCTCAGGAAAGTTGCCAGCACAGATGTTAAATTCTGTTTCATTGCAGCAGATCTCCTGAATATGCATAAATTTTTGGCCTTTCAGAATCTCGTGGCGAAATATGCCATACCTGCCCACGACGAAACAGTTCGAGATCACAAGTCTGAGCGATGCGCTTCATAGCCTCTATCGGGCTGTCAGACTGTGCTTCGAGCGTAAACCTTTCGGGAAGAGTTCCAGCAATCTCTATCTGAAGGCCAGATATGTCAGCAAGTTCATTTATCACCGGCAGCAGTGGAGCATCATGCAGACTTATCACCACCGGCGCATATTTTTCTTCAGCGGGGCTTAGAAGAAAACCAGGTTCAATCGATGCTGGCACCGCCATTGCCGATTTTTCGGCGATTCTGATCATGACATCGTTATTGGCATACCGAATCGAGGCAAGGCAACCCGCGCGAAGATACAGACGAACACGTACCGTATCAGGTTTCTGTGGTAGAGTGGTAATATAGCCAAGACGCAGATCGCGGCTGGCATAGGCCTTTTCAGTCAGTTCTCCAGCAATGGCAACATCTTTGAAGTCTAGAACAAGGCAGCGGTCTTCGCCCGAGAATGATACAGCGGGACGATACACACCGGTCAACGCCACGACCACTTCGGTTTCATTCTCGCGCTCATGCACATCGATGCTGGTGATACCGCTGAGTCCGCTACCGGCACTGGCCAGGCGCCAGCTCAGAGCGAGCAGCAGAACGATCAGATAAACAGTATAAATGCGATGTCGCGTCGTTTTGCTGAGATTATTCATTGTCATAGGCCAGCAGGCAGCGCTCCAGCATGAAGAACGCCGTCAGGCGCGAATTATCGGCATTGCTGGTCGCGACAGACTCGCATGAGTCATCAACCAGATTCTGCAGGCGCAGAAGCATCGCCCGCCCGTTAATTTCTTCGTCCGAATAGAAAAGCGACGATTCGGGAACGGTTCGACCAAGATATTCGCCAATCCGTTTCAAGGCGCGATTCCAGGCTTCGGCGGAAATTTTCTCGAAAGGAGCCAGATTCGTGCCGTAATACGGCTCTATAGCGCCGATTTGCAGCAGCTGCCGGCACATATGGTAGACCGGATGGTCAAGCGGCACATCGCTGAAATGGCTTTCTGCCGCCATGACTTTTTTGCTGCCGGCAAGAACGAAAAAGGTAATCGAGCTGGAAAACAACAACAGGCCCAGAACAAAAAGCAAATATCCTGCGTATCTGTTTTTGACAATCTGCATTCAATATTTATCGACAGATATTCCGGCAATACTTAAAAGGTACCGCAAAATACCGAAGGTTTTTGTCGACTATTTTTATGGGCTGTGCTAGACTTTCTCAGATTACAGCATGACAGGGAATTTGACGAGGTACACAACAAACCGATGACGCCTTTTCGCAAGATATTCTTCATTCTGACAGACATAATCTGCATCGCCTTTTCACTGGTTGCAGCCATCTGGCTCAAGTTCGACAGTCTGCAACCCCAGCACGTTCAATACCTGCTGTTCATTATTCCGGTTCTCACGCCAGTAGGGCTTGCCTGCTTCTGGTTCATGGGGTTGTATAACCGCACACTGCGCTTCACTTCTCTGCCAGATATGGTCGCAGTTTTCACTGCAGTCACCACTTATTCGATTCTGAAAATCGCTTCGATTTTTTTCACTCAGAGTTTTGCAAATTTCAGCGCAGTGTTTGTCATTGACTGGATGATCTCACTCATCCTTATCGGAAGCAGCCGAATTGCACCACGAGTCGCCCTGAGTATGCTCGAAGCGAGCCCTTTCCGCGGCTGGCTCTTTAACAAAACCGCTCAGAAAGCGAAGCGAGTTCTGATCATCGGAGCCGGCCAGGCAGGCGAAAGCATTCTGCGCGAAATCAGACGTAACGTGAATCTGCCGATCAATGTTGTCGGCCTGATCGACGACAGCCCGAAAAAGCACAACCAGATCATTCACGGCGTTCAGGTTCTCGGCAGCAGCGAAAAAATCGCGAGCGTAGCCAAAGCATACAGTGTCGATGAAATCATCATTGCGATACCATCCGCCTCGGGTCAGGAACTCAGACGCATCATCAAACTCTGCCAGGACACCAGAGTAAGATTTAAAACTCTGCCCGGCCTGCAGGATATCATCGCCGGCAAACTGGTCAGCCTGCAGCTGCGCGATATCGCGATCGAAGATCTGCTGCGCCGACCACCGGCTGAGATCAATCTTGCCGAAATTGCCGCTTACGTAACCGGCAAGGTAGTAATGGTAACCGGCGCCGGCGGCAGTATTGGCAGCGAGATCTGCCGACAGATTCTGCCATTTCAACCTTCACGACTGATCCTGCTCGGTCATGGCGAAAACAGTATTTTTAGAACGAACCAGCAGCTGCAGGGTAATGAAAATCTCGGCAATATCGCTCTTATTCCGATAATCGCCGACATTCAGGATCGCGAAAAAATCGCCAGCCTGTTCAGCAATTATCGTCCTGACATAGTCTTTCATGCAGCCGCGCACAAGCACGTGCCCCTGATGGAACTCAATCCTGAAGAAGCTGTCAAAAACAACGTACTGGGCACCCGCAATCTGGTAGATGCCGCTCATAACGCCAAAGTAGAAAGATTCGTCATGATTTCGACCGACAAGGCGGTTAATCCGACATCGGTTATGGGTGCGAGCAAGCGTGTCGCCGAAAAAATTCTCAAATGCTATGCCCGGCGCAGCCAGACCAGGTTTGTCGCAGTGCGCTTCGGCAATGTTCTCGGCAGTCGCGGCAGCGTCATTCCCCTCTTCAAGGAACAGATCGAAAAGGGCGGCCCGATCACCATAACTCATCCTAAGATGATCCGCTATTTCATGACTATTCCAGAAGCCAGCAAACTGGTTATTCAGGCCGGTTCCTATGGTAAGGGCGGCGAAGTTTTCATTCTCGACATGGGCGAACCGGTGCGCATAGTCGATCTCGCCGAAGATCTCATCAGGCTTTCGGGGCTCGAAGTCGGCAAGGATATCGAAATCAGGTTTACCGGCATCAGACCCGGTGAAAAGCTTTATGAAGAGCTTCTCACCGCCTCAGAGGGCATTACCGCCACACGTAACCGCAAGATTTTTATCGCCCGCCCGGAAGAGGTCGATGAAGCCGCGCTGATGGCCCAGGTTGAACGCCTCGAAATATCTGCCAGAAGCGGCAAGGTTCGCAATATCATTAGAGGATTTCAGGAAATCGTACCCTCTTTTGCGCCAAACCGCGATATGATCTATAATGACCGCCAGATTCGCGAAAACCAAAGCCAGGTTCAGCAACAGCCGCAGCTGAGAGTCATCTGAGAGAAAAGCCTGTCATAGCTTCATAAGCTGAGCGGACTCTCAGCGGCAAAGATTCAGGCAACAACACAGCCGTCAGCAATCGAACAGATCAGTTTTTGTCTTTGTCGTCGCCGGAAATTGGCGGAAACGGCTGTGAGGAAGGTTTTTCGGAGTCGCTGCTATTGACCGGCGGATATGGTTGAGAAGATGGCTGCTCAGGGTCCTTGTGAGCCATGACCGGCGGGAATGGCTGGCTTTCAAGTTTCTTTTCTTCTTTGATTTCGTGGGCGGCCATCGGTGGATAAGGCTGACCTTCGAGCTCATGCAAAATTTCAGCTGGATCCTTTACTTCGGTACCGTCGTCGATCAGAATCATATCATCAGTGTCTTCGACTTTCTCGAAATACTGGAAAAGCTTGCGGTCGAAGGCCTTGAGAAATGCTTCGACGCAGACGGGGTCGAATTGTTTGCCTGAGAACTTTTTGAGTTCTCCGACTGCGGTTTTTACAGTCAGACCCTTGCGATAAGGGCGATTGGTAGTCATCGCGTCAAAGGCATCGGCAACGCAGATTATTCGGCCGGCGAGCGGTATGTCTTCACCGGTCAGGTGATCAGGATAGCCCCGGCCGTCATAATACTCATGGTGGTGAAGTACCCCTGGAATCTTGTCGGCGAGAAAATCTACCGGTCGCAGAATCTTGGCGCCGATTGCGGGGTGTTTTTTGATGATGGCATATTCTTCATCGGTGAGTCGGCCAGGTTTTCTGATGATGCTGTCTTTGATACCGATCTTGCCGACGTCGTGCAGAAGGCCGGCGTAGCGTATATCTTCGACTTCTTTGGGCGACAGATTCATTTCTTCGGCAATCGCTACCGAATACTGGGTAACACGCCGCGAATGGCCCTGAGTATATGGGTCTTTGGCATCGATCGCAGTTGCAAGAACTTCGATCGTCGACAGATATACCTTTTGAATATTTTCATAGAGACGGGCGTTTTCGATCGACGACACGGCCTGATTCGCCATATTCTCAAGCATTTCGAGGTCATGATCGTTAAACGGAATCGTGCCGGTGCGGTTAAGAACCTGAAGAACGCCAATGACCCGGTCTTTGAGTCGCATCGGAACACAGATCATCGAACGTGTGACGAATCCCGACTTTTTGTCGGCGCCCTTGAAAAATCTCGGGTCTTTTTCGGTATCAGGCACGATGATCGGCTTGTTATTCTGGGCACACCAGCCGGCGAGGCCGGTACCCATAGGTAGTCTGATTTCCTGCAGCTTGGCGCCGACGTTGGGATCTCCAGATACTATGTGAAAATACAGTTCGTTCGTCTGCTCATCGATAAGATAAACAGTAGAGGTTTCGCAGCGCATGACCTTGGTGGCCGTGCTCATGATCTTGGTCAGCAGCTCACGCAGATCGAGGGTCGAACTGACGACCCGGCCAACTTCGAGCAGTGCGCCCATTTCTTCCATGCGCAGCTGAACGAGTTCGACTTCGAGGAAAGTGTTTATGGAAGTAGTCGCCAGCTCACGAAATGCAGCTGCCGACGCCGTGAATTCAGTTTCGTATTCTGGCATGATCAGCATGCCAAGAACGTCATCATCAGAGCCGAGGGGCGTCAGATGGTGGGTTGCGCCATCTTCGTCGGCAACCGCCCGTCCGATGATTTTGCCACGCTCAAGTTTTTCGCGGGTAAAGGCTACGCAGTGGCAGCCAAGAGTCTTGTCACTGAAACCATCGTTGTATCTGATTCTGGTCAGCTGAGCCGAGGGGTCGTAAAAAATGACGCCCAGAGCTGGTTTTCCGAATAATTCTTTGGAGGTGCGGCTGAGCACACGCAGAATGCTGTCGGTATTCTTTCCGTGCGAAAGAATCTGTTTCTGCGCTTCATACAGCAACTGCTGATGCGATGCTGACAATATTTCAGCCACTTTTACCGGTTAACTCCTTATAATTTATTAAACAATCTTCACTGTGGAACGATCTGTCAAAATTCAAACCTGTTACATATAAATTTTTGCGCTTTTCCTTCACTGTCAAGCCATAATAAAGTGCAATCACAACTCCATGCTCCCCAGCCGGGCTGGGGCGATACCGGCAGCCGTTCGATTCTTCGCTTCCACCAGATATCCGGGGCAAGACCGCCGATCGAAGACCGGCAGGCTACGTTTCCCGTTTCGGGCTGATAAAATGAACCTTCTGTCATGATTTCGCAGGCCGACGACATGGCGCCGCTGCCACTGCCAAACCAGTATAGCTGATGCCCTGATTGTCCGTATTTCCATGCCAGAGCCCTTTTGTAGTCAAAGTCGTTGCCGTGTACATTTATTAATACGGGGAATCTGTCGCTTTTGTTCCTTAAAAATTCCTCAAATGCCACGTAAGCCGGCTCAACTGGGATTCTTCCGCTGCCGTCAAGAAGGCTGACAATCCATACCGACTCAGAATGCCGGTCAAGAAGCAGCGCACCCTGACCCGGAGAATTTGCCGGCAGATTCAAAGGCCTCACCATTGGCCAGTTCCCCGACTCTACAAGCGTGCGGGCGGCTCCCCTGGCGATAGCCTGTTCGCCAGGAAAAATCAGATCTATTCCACTTTCAAAGAGCTGCTCGACCTGCGCATCAAGCCTTCCGGCATTGGCAAACAGGCCGCTCGCGTTGCACAGAACAACGCAACCGCTGCCAGCCATAGCCCTGACGGCATCGACAAGCTTGCGAAGCTGCTGTGAAGCAACTTCGTGCTGAAACACGCCCAAAAAAGCAAAGACTGGCATAAGCAATTTATTTTATCATATAGCCAGTCTGACCACAACAAAAACCATGGTAATAAAATTATTATTGCAGCTGGCAAGTTCAAAACAGCCTCAGTCAGCTGAATTGAAAGAGGTCAACAAACCCTGCTCATATTTTCATTGCTCAAAATCAGCATTGAATCTTGATTAATCTGCCACTGGTCAATAATGACTGATCCAGGAAAAATGCAGACTCTTTTCTTCGATGTTATTGCTGGTAAAAGTTTCGTGCTTTTCGCTGCCCAGCTGAAAGGCGAGCTCAAGTGAATTCGCCTGCGATAAAGCCTTTTCAACACCTACCCGCCAGTTGTTACGACTGTGGCTGGAGTATAGCTCGTCTTCAAAATCAAGATACTCGCGGTCGATAAATTCAGATTTCATCCTGAACTTGACTGTTTCAGTGATCAGATAATCCCAGCCCACGAGTGCACGCAACTCATTTTCGTCGGGGTACATAAACCTCTGAACATCATATCGGCGACGTAAACCCGACACCAGCACACTGGCGCGTGACCGCCCAAAAGAGTACAGGCCTTCATATGAAAGCGAATTGATTCTGAAGTCTTCTTCAGCCGCCGTCTGATGATTATGAAATTCATCGATGAAGGTGAACGTCTGTCTCATGTTCTCTGAATAGTCATAGTCTGCTGCCAGCGACAGGATATTGGCCGCATAATCGTGCAGAAAATATGCACCAGATTCGCGCTGATAATCGACCTTACGATAAGTATCGCGCAGACGCAGCGTAAGATCGTCGGCAATTTCGTATGCGGTCTCGAAACCTCCGGCTGCCTGATTATAACTGTTATCGATGCGGGTACGGTCACGGTTGGAAAAGTCGGCAAAAACCCTGAGAAACAGGTCGCCGCGGGTTTTTTGCCTGATATATCTGGCGCGCGGATCGTCATCGCGAGGATTCACAACATAATCGGTATAGTAATCTACCGCCCGGCGGGCTGCCATGCCGTTGGGAAATGAGGCGAAATAGGCGCGCTCGCCACGGGCCGAATTGGCTACAGCTGTATATTTATGCCGGCCAGGAATGAGCGACACAATCTCAAAACCGCCGCGGGCTTCCCGATAGTCGGCATCGAGATCTTTTTCGAACAGACGCTCTTCATAACTGCCAAGAAGATTCAGGCAGGTACGCTGTGAGAACTCATGACTGAGCAGAGCGCTGCCAAGGTTCGATCTGAATCCATAACTTTCGATTTCAGGAATATCGAGATAGCGGTTGTTAAAATCGAACTGAAAGTAGTCATGATCGCCGGCAGCTATTCCCCAGACCACATTGAGATGGTGGTCGAGCTCACGATATTTGAAAGAAGAGTAGTCGCGGCTGAGCACGTCTTCTTTGTTGTAATGCAGATAGTTGAGCTGTTCTCTGATATCGAGAAAGTGTGTTTCGCTCAGATCGCCGTTAACTGCCAGAAACAGGTCACTGCGGCTGCCAAAAAAAGTTCTGTCATACTGGCGTCTGACAATTGCCGGCGTCAACGAAGCCGGATCGTACACGCTCTCATACCAGTCACGCCTGGTGCTGTCGACAACCGAGCGCGAATCATAATCCAGTTCCAGCTTAAAAACATCGTCGGCAGCACTTACCGGCAGTGCCTGCAAAAGCACAGCCAGCATCATGGCCGTTCGCAACCATCTTAGAACTCGTTTCATCAGCTGCTTTCTTTCGAATCAGAAACTGACAGAATATAGTCTGCCGCATCTATATTCGGCAGAAATAAGCAAAGCATGAACAGAAAGCATTGAAAATTATCACGAATAAATTGTATATTCCTGAGAGTATGACTGACACAACCACACAACCGCTATTATTGCTGCCACCCAGCCGCAATCTTATAATCCGGGAATCGGAAAGCCGTCTTGTAATACAGGATATCCCTGACTGGCTGGCCGACTATTTCGGTCGGCAGACCTCAGAGCTCCTGGGAAAAGACTTCGAAGTCATGCTCGAGCAATATCTGCCAGGGTTGAGCGAACTCATTCGCCAGACGGTACAGCAGCAGAAAAACTTTTACGGCTTCAATGCACAGATCACCGATAAGAATGGTGACAGTCACCAGTTGCTGATCGATGCGCTGCTTTCGGGCGACAGAAGCAACCAGAATCTGGTCACCATACTGATGCAGGAAATCTCAGATAAGGCGCCTGCCATTCTCGAAAAGGCGACCTTCTGTGGCCTGGTCGGCACTTCTGAGCCGATGCAACGTGTATTCAACAAGATCAAAATGTATGCAGCATCGGATGCGACCGTTCTGGTAACCGGAGAAACCGGCGCCGGCAAGGAAGGTATCGCGGCGGCCATTCACAAAATGAGCAACCGCTCGTCAAAGCCTTTTGTGACCATGAACTGCTCGGCCATTACCGAAACCCTGTTCGAAAGCGAACTGTTCGGCCACGAGAAGGGCTCTTTTACCGGCGCCATGCGCTCACACCGCGGCCGCTTCGAACGCGCGAACGGCGGCACGCTTTTTCTCGATGAAATCGGTGATTTGCCGGCATTGTCGCAGGCCAAACTGCTGCGTGTCCTCGAAACATCACAAATCGAAAGAGTCGGCTCAGAAACACCGATCAAGGTCGACGTGCGGGTGATTGCAGCCACCAATCACAATCTCGAGAAGGCCAGCCAGAACAGCGGTTTTCGGGCCGACCTTTATTATCGTATCAACGCCCTGCAGATACACGTACCGCCGCTGCGTCAGCGGCCTGACGATATCGAACTGCTGATTCAGCATTTCATAAAAATTCTCAATCAGAAATACGGGCGCAACGTCTCATGTCTTACCCGCGAAGCGGTGCAGCTGCTCAAACAATATCAGTGGCCCGGCAATGTCAGAGAGCTGCGCAACCTCATGGAACGCCTTTTTGCCGAAAACCAGACCGATGTGATCGGCCTGCGCGCATTGCGCGAATGGTATGAAGAGCGCATGAACGCGGCCCAGTATGCTCCCGGCAAAGATTACAGCGACGTCACCATACTGCCATGGCAACAGCCGATACGTCTCGGCATGCCTGAAAATGCCGAATCGATGCCGGCAAAGCTCAATGGCGAAAAAAAACTCAGCGAAAGCGAACTTCGCCAGGCCTATCAGCTGGCCAACGGCAATATCACCCGCGCGGCCGAACTTCTCGGAATCCACAAAGCCACCTTTTACCGCACGCTCAAGGCACTCAATCTTGAACGCGAAGATCTGATGCGGGCGGCAGACTGAAAAACGGCAGTCGCAATCAGCTGCCTGTCGGCTGCGGGGCTGCAGCCGGCTCTGTAACAGACTCAGAGCCTTCTGTGACCGGTGCATGCTCGACCCGGTTACGGCCATTGCGCTTGCAGATATACAGAGCGTCGTCGGCAAATTTTATCAGTTCAAGTGCGGTTTCAGGCTGCAGTCTCGGCATGGTAGAAACGCCCACACTCAAGGTGACCTTGAGATCACCCTGTGGTCCTTTGAAAACAGCGTTTTCGACGCGCGCCCGCAATCTCTCGGCAAGCAGCATGGCGCCCTCATAGTCGGTTTCTGGCAAAATCACACCAAATTCTTCGCCGCCGTAACGGGCCGCAATATCGGTATCTCTGGCGCTGTCGCGCACGATTTTCGCAACTTCGCGCAAAACCATATCGCCGGTCTGATGCCCCCAGGTATCGTTGAATTTTTTAAAATGGTCAATATCGGTCATCATATAGGCAAGAGGTTTACTGTAACGGCGTGCACGTCTGAATTCCTCTTCCATTTTCGCCTGAAAATGGCGATGAACGACAAGACCGGTCAGGCCATCTATGGTAGCAAGGTTGAATAACCGGGATTTTTCTATAACGACCGCAGCCTGATTCGCCATAGTCAGGGCTGTCTGCAGATCCTCATCACTGAACGAACCTTCACGCCGGTTGACTATGTTCATGACACCAATTGCGTTATCTTT
Source organism: Candidatus Rifleibacteriota bacterium (assembly GCA_029560455.1). The sequence continues at coordinate 13,188 of JAKQKW010000078.1, read as the reverse complement.
GATCATCAGCGGCACACAGACTATCGAGCGAATGCGTTCGCGGTCTTCATCTCTGAAGGCAAAACTCTTATCTTTACGCACATTCTGTATCAGTCGAGGTTTGCCGCTGTTAAAAACTTCGCCGGCAATGCCTTTGCCACCTTTGAACTGCTCCCTGAGCTTTTCATCGATGACGATTTCACCTTCGACGCCAAAAACAGCAACGTGCTCGATCAGCTCTTCGTATTTGTCATCGAGCAGAAACAGCGAACCACGCTCGGCATTCAGCACCTGAACACCGCGGCTCAAGATTGCATCGATCGTCTTGTCAAGGTCACCCATATAGCTGACAGCCTGGCTGACTTCGTTGATAATCGCCAGCTCTCTGACCTTGTGTGCCAGTTCATAATTCTTTTCGCGCAACGAAACAAACTGCTGCACCAGCCTGGTAAATGCCCATTGAACAGGCAACAGCAGAGAAATCGGCACCATTTCCCAGACAATGTCAAAATTGAACAGAACTATGCAGACAGCACTCCACAAGGCTGCGATACCAAGTGTAACGAAATTGGTGATCAGACCATGGCTTTTCCAGAGGAGATAAGCGATTCCCAGAGCGAATACGAAAATGAGCGTTATCGTCATTTCGACCGTAGAACGATGAAGAAATCTCTGACTCAAAATATTCTGCAACAGGTTGGCATGAATATGAACGCCGGCCAGCTGACCGTAAGGACTGAATTTGATGTCTTCAGCCGAATTTCCGGTCGCAGTGGTGCCAATCAGCACCAGACGGTTATTGAAGGTAGCCAGCAGTTTCTCTTTCTGACGAACATCGGTCTGTTCATCTTTCAGAAGGCGCAATGCCTCAGAATAACTGATCGAAGTAAAATAGTCAGAGCCACCGGCGTAATTGATCAGATAAGACTTAACGCGGTGACCGACATTTTCGTAGCGGTCATGAAACGGCAGAAACCTGTTACCCAGCCTTACGCCATAGTTCTCGACGACCGGACGACTGCCAAAATAATCAGCTGCGGCGGCAAGTCCGAGCACGTAATATTCTTTGCCGCCACTGGTCCGGCTGAGAAGAATCCTGCGAATCACTCCATCCGGATTGCTGATCTGCATCACGTTATCGCGGTTCTTTTCATTGATTGCCAGATCAATAAAACCCAGAGAGGGCTGTGCCGCCATCAGAATGGCGTTTGGGCGAATCGAAGCATCGAGGGTGACAAAGTCGCCGGTCTCGTTGTCGAGACCGGTTTCTTCTTTGAGAATAAGCGGCAATGTTACGCGGCCAAAGTCTTTGATACCGTCGGCGAATTTCTGATCATCAGCCTCGCCATGCAGAGATTCATCGCAAAAAATTAAATCGAAAACCACATTCTTGGCACCGACTTTTTTAAGACCGTTCAGCAGTTCTGCGTGTTTCTGACGCGGCCAGGGCCATGTTCCGAGTTCTCTGATGCAGTCGTCGGTGATGTTGATCAGCACGACTTCCTTGTAGCCAGACAGAGGCCCGCGCAGATTGAACCTGAGATCGAGCGCCTTGTTTTCGAGCACCTCAAAAAAGCCATAATAAAAAAGCAGCGAAAAAACAAGAGCGAACAGAAAACCGGCCAGCAGCTCCCAGAGCGGAATGACTGCCGCCGGCTTCTCAGATGTGAGTCTGATTATTTCGCTCGAGCCCAGAATGCCTTCTGAGCCCGTTGCGCTCGGTTTCTGGCTCATTATCAGGGAACGGCGATCTGGGCGCGCAGTTTCTTCAATTCTTTGAATGCCTCATGGAACAGCTTGTCAGAGCGGGGAAGCAGCCTGATCGCTTCTTTGTAGTTGCGAATCGCCTTTTCTACCTTCGCCTGATCTCTGAGACGGTCAGCCCTGGTCTTGTAAAGTTTGCCGAGTTTGCGGCGAGAATCGACGAACTTGTCTTCGAATACGTTCACGCCAGTGTAAGCCGGCGCAAAAGGATCGGTCACCGTGAAGGAAGAATACAGATCAAGAGCTTCTTCGTAGTCTTTAACAGCTTTTTCCCAGACTTCGGGTGCTTCGAATTCTTCGGTTTCGACGAATTCGTCTTCTTTGAGATTCTGCTGAATGCGTTCTTTGAGCTGCTCAAGAAAAGCGTGATAAACATTGTCGGAATTGTCGAGCAGAAGCTGAGCGCGCTTGAGAAAGCCCGATGCCTGGGCGAATTTGCCGGCATGGCAGGCCTTGTTGATTCTGGCGAGATAAGGTCTGATAATGCTGCGCCGGCACTCGGTCAGGCAGTTTTTGATATAGACAACGAACTTGTGGCTCTCAGGCATGCCAGCAGCCTTTTTCATGGCTTCCTGATACTCTAGAATGGCTTCGCCAAAGTTGCCGGAGCGCTTGAAATCATCGCCACGCTCAACGAACGGGTTAAGTTCAAGTCGCATCATGGCGTCGCGATGCTTGTTACGCGACTTGTCGAGCAATACCTTAACTTCTTCAAGAAAGGTGATATTGTCGTCCTTGGCAAGTCTGGTCGCTTCTTCAAGTTCGTCGATGGCAAGCTGCCAGACTTTGTTGCCCATGGCCGCCCGCCCCTTGTCGAGATGAACCGTTGCCAGATGATTGTTAACGTCTTCAATTCGGGCATTGATAGTTTTCTGCAGGTCTACCTGCTCGGCAGTCATAGGCGCATCAGGGTCGATTTCGCGAATCGAGTTGAATTCCTCAAGCGCCCTCAGATAGCATATCTTGGCTTCGCCCCATTCACCGGCATTTCTGCGCGCATCACCGTCATTAACCTGCGCCTGGATTTCACGATATTTTTCACTGTTCATCTTAAGATCTCCTTAGTCTGCCTGTCTTTTACCGGCTGTTTTTTTCATACGTTGCGATGCGTTTTTCGCATCAAAAAAGTTAACTCCACGGCCTTCGCTTTCGCCAGCCTGCTCATAGGCTGTCGCGGCCTCTTCGTAGTTTTCAAGACGATAATGAATGTAACCCAGCAGAGAATTGGCATCTTCGTTGTTCGGGTCGAGCCTTATCATCTGCTTTATAGCCTTTTCAGCATTAGCAAAATCTTCGAGCTGTACATATACCAGCGACAGATCCCACCATATCTGGGGAGCCTGCTTATGCTTGCCGGAAAGACGTTTGAAGTCAATCAGGGCAAGGTTATAGCGCCCGTCTTTCATCTTCTGGGATGCCGCGACGTATTCAGAATCAGCGGTAAGAGCTGCGTTAGCAGCTGTAATCGAAATGCCTGAACCGGAAACTGAAGTGTCGGCATCTTTTTTTTCGACTGCCGTTTTTTCATCAGCCGTCCCAAGATCGACCCGGCCACCGGCCTGAGAATATTCTACCAGAGCGCGCACCCGGGCACGGTATTCAGAAGTCGGAAAAGCCGCCAGAAACGCCTTGGCCCAGCCAATCACCGCTTCATGCACGCCGAGAATCGCACGTAACCTGATCGCCTCGTAATAAGCCTTTTCGACAAGAGGCGAGGCTGGATGGCTGGTCAACAGCTGGTCGTAGGTCTTGCATGCCTCGAGCAGCTCACCAAAAGAAGCCGTGCAGTCGGCCAGTTCTAGAAGAACCTTGTCCATGCCGGGGCGGTCGGCACCATCTTTAAGACGGTCCTGCAGGCTCAAAATACGGGTGGCCAGTTCTTCTTTTCTGCTGCCTTCAGCACTTTCGACTTTCAGAACGCTGTTCAACAGTCTGGTTGTTTCGTTGCCAAGATTTACTGTTCCGGCGGCCGGGCGTGCCGGAGCCGGTTCGCGAATTCGCGCAGCTTTGGTGCTGGCGACAGCAGGAGCAGGCTCAACCGTTTCTGTCGCCGGTTCTACTACAGGTTCTTTGCGAACGGAAGTTTCAGTCACAGGCCGTTTGACCTCGCCGGTCGAAACCGGTTCAGCCACCGCCTTGATTTCTGGTGCTGAGCTGGGTTTAATGGCAATCTCGTCTGTTTTTTCTGGAACATCCGGCATTTCGTCGGCTTCCATACGCAAACCCTCCGACTTGATAAAAGCCTGACCCAGTTCATAATAAGGGCTTGAGCGATGCTCACGCCTCATTCTGGCAAAAAGACTCTCGGCCCGGCTTCGGTTGCCAAGCGCCGATTCGGCCTGCATCAGTCGATAAAGAGCTTCAGCCTGTTCTTCAGAGCTGCTGACCGATTCGAGCAGGTCATTGAATGTACGCACCGCGTCACGGTAGCGCCCCGCCTCGATCTGACAGTCGCCCAGCATAAAACGCGCGAGATTCATCTGAACCGTACTGGTAGTATTTTCAAGAGCGTATTCAAAGCTTGAAATAGCTTCAGCAAGGTTGCCGGCTGCTCGCTGCTTCAAAGCCGACGCCATCAGATCGGTAGCCTTGCGTGAAGCAGATGCGGGACTTGCGCCAAGCAAAATCCCCGCTGTTATGAACATTATGGCAAAGAGCCGCTGCAAATATGCCATTTATATTCCCCGACCTGAAAATTAGAATAAACGTACAACGCAACAGGATAAAGCATACATACCCGTAGCGGCAAGCAGAATTACTGAAAGCGTGAGAAGAAATTGACTCTGCCTCGCAAACCCGCTCAAATTCTGCTCATAGCAGACATACCAGTCCGGGAGGTGCCTGACGTTACCATGCCTGACACTTCTGCCCGCCTGCAGTAGAAGTTTACCGTCATACCTGACAAAACGACTGGTGAAGCCGCGATCAGTCTCATTGACGAAAGATGGCAGCACGTTGCTCATATTCACCTGTCTCGCAACGACTTCGCGGTCAGCATGACCGATTACAACACCGCTGCGGTCAGAAAACATAAGCCTTATGTCAGTATGTTCAGCTGCCTTTTCCGCCGCCTGACTTAAAAAATCAGCATCGACAAACGCTGTCAGACATGCTATCGGATTACGATTCTCATCGCGCACCGGCACAGCCACCCACCAGATCGAATGTCGACGTCTGCTGTCATAACCAACTGGACCCGAAAAAAATATACTGCCGGAGATGATGGCACGACAATCGCGTGTATCAAGATTCATGGTGGTGAACGGCATGTCACCTACCAGCGCCAGCACTTTTCCATCGAGACTTCGCAGCATTATCGCCCGCAACATCTCGTCATTGAGCACGGCCGAAAAATAATCTTCGACGGCGGCGACATCACGCAGCGACTGCTGACCATATCCGGCCAGTTTTTCCAATACAAGAGCCATCGAAATCCAGGTATTACATGATTCAGCCGCCAGACGACGCACAGCGGTCATCTTTTCGCGAACGAGCCCTGTCTGCACCGACATGCGCCTGAGGTCATCGCCTGTCAGTTCTGACGGCCGCCACATGTTTGTCGGGTCGTTCTGGTCGCTGTCGGGAAATTCTATGCCGGCAACGACTGCCAGGCGACGCATCAGCGCAGAAGGAATTTCGCTGTAATACTCGATGTCATGCGAAAAAGCCAGAATGCGGTCATAGACGTGACCGAAAAATGGCTCATAAGATTCAAACAACAGTGAAATATCAGTTTGAATCCGCTGTTGCCATGCCAGAACCGCACTGGCGTTACCGATTTGTCTCAACTCGGGATTTTTAGCGATAAGAGAGAGCGTGTTTCTGGTCTGCTGAGCTGGCCTCGCGGCAATTTCGGCAGCCAGACCCACGATTCCGCTGGCTGCCTGCAGTGACTGCGCCATAACCAGCTGTTCTGGCCAGCGGGAAAGCCATGCTGCCAGAAAAAATACCGCAACACTGGCAAATATGCCTGCAACAGCCAGCAACCTTGCCGGTCTGAATAAAACAAAAGATTTATCTGCTTCTGGCTCTAAAGTTTTCATAAATAAATGCCGATAATATTACTGAGACATATAAAAAGTAAACAGATCCTTAATAGAATCAGTTCGAAAAACAGGAGGCCCGGAATGCTTTGCCCACAATGCAGCTCCCCAATGGTCAGAAAATCTCACACAGGTCGCCAGAGTCCTTACTTTACCCTCAACTGCGCCCACTGCAAGTTTGTGATCTTTTATCGCGGCAACTTCCATAACGAAGAGTAACCAATCACAAAACTCCTGCGTCACGATACTGCGACCTGATCATTTTACCACATCAGGATCATCTCTAAATGTTAAATCTACCCTGCCGATAAAGCAAGAAAGACCCGACCGGCAGATTGTCTATCAGCCGGCACTGTGCTAGAATGCATGGATTTTATCTCATCCTGTCCCTTCCGGAGATTCCATGCCAAAACCAGCAATACCGGCCGTCAGATTACGAGACGTCATCTACATCATCGTCGGCTCTATTCTGCTTGCCTTCAGTCTTTCCGCTTTCACCGTTCCCAATAAAATCGCTACCGGCGGCCTAACCGGCATTGCGACCATTCTATATTACATTATCGGAACCCCGGTCGGAGCCGTTGTGCTCGGCGGAAATCTGGTGTTGATTTCGCTGCAGGCCTGGCTGATCGGTCGTCGCTCTGCCTGGAAAACGCTGCTGTCGATTCTGGTAACTTCGGCGGCCATCGAACTGATGATGAATGTTTATGGCATGCCACCACTGACAAAAGATCCCATTCTTGCCTGTTTGTATGGCGGCCTGATATCTGGTGTCGGCGTCGGTATGACTTTTCGTGCCGGTGGCACGACTGGCGGCGTCGATATTATCAGCCAGATTCTGCATTTTCGCTACCACATTCCGGTCGGTGACGTGATGCTGTTCTCAAATGTTCTGGTAACCGGGCTGGCCGGTTATGCCTTTGGCCCCGAACTCGCTCTCTATGGCCTGATCACTGTGTTTTTCAGCAGCAAGGTCATCGACGCCGTTCTCGAAGGGATGTCGGTCTTTCGCACCGTTTTCATCATCTCGAAATTTCCTGACGAAATCAGCTGGGCAATCATCGAAGATCTGCACCGCGGCGTGACCTGTCTGAATGGTGTCGGAGTCTATACCGCCAAACCTACCAGCGTTCTGTTAACCGCCGTGCGCCGCAAAGAAATGCCGATTCTGCGCCAGATCATTTATGAGTATGACCCAGACGCCTTTGTGATTGTCGGCGATGCCCGTCAGATACTGGGGCACGGTTTTGTCAGACTCGGTGACGAGATCAATCGCGAAAAAGGTTGAACTTAGCTGCAGGCTGCGGTTATTGTACATTCATTAAGTGATTTGAGGGGTTGCCATGGCGCAGCGAATTATCAGACTGTATGCATCCGGGTTTCCTGACTCGCCGCCTTTCGTTGCGTTTTTTCGACGGCCTGACGTAAAAACGGTTTTTCTGAGTGGCGAACAATATTTAGAACTCAAAAATCCTGACCCAAATGGCATTTTCCTGATTCATGAGGATGCGTTCTCCTCGAATCTGCTGGGATTTCTCGGTTATTTTGAAAAAATCGACAAAAACCTGCCACTGCTGATTGTCGGCGACAAACACGGCCAGGACTATCTTGAACATCTGTTCGCTAATCGTCCATTTACTTATGTAAGCCTGCCAGTCGCTGAAACCGGGCTTTACGATCTGGTACTCAAGGTAAGAGCCGGTCAGGCGTGCTACCTGCCAAACCGTGATTTCGAAAGAGAATTGCAGACGGCAAAGGAAAACATCGACGCGCTGCATAAAATCGGCATAGCACTTTCTTCAGAAAATGACCCTGACAAACTGCTCGAACTGATTCTCTCGCAGAGCCGCAATATTGCAGGTGCCGACGCCGGCAGCCTCTATCTGCTCGAAGGTGAAAGCCAGCTGCGTTTCAAACTCTCGCAAAATGTTTCCCTCGACTGGTCGGTCAAGGAAAACTCGGTTCTGCCGGTCGATGGGCACAGCATCTGTGGTTATACCGCCAGTTCCAGAGAAGCGGTCAATCTGCTCGATGCTTATGACATTCCTTCTGCCTTTTCTTTTACCTTCAATAAAAGTTACGACCAGAAATCCGGTTATCGTTCAAAGTCGATGCTTGCTGTGCCAATGCGCAACAAAAATGGTGATGTCCTCGGGGTTATTCAGCTGATCAACAAGCGGGCCGACTACGAACAGAAAATTGCCGGGCGGTCTCTCTCGCTCGATCAGGTCAGACCGTTCAACCACGACGACGTCGAACTGCTCTGCAGTCTTGCCTCACAGGCGGCTGTCGCTCTCGAAAATTCGCGGCTGTATCAGGATATAAAGAGACTGTTCGAAGGCTTCGTCAAGGCTTCGATCTTCGCAATAGAATCGCGCGACCCTACTACCCATGGGCATTCAGAGCGAGTTGCCGAACTGACCATCGCGCTGGCCTACGAAGTAAACAAAGTCAGCACCGGCGAACTCGCCGGCGTCCACTTCGACCAGAAAAAGCTCACCGAGCTGCGCTACGCCTCGCTTCTGCATGACTTCGGCAAGGTCGGTGTGCGCGAAGAGGTGCTGGTAAAGGCAAAAAAACTGTTTCCATACGAACTCGAAAGTCTCAAAGAGCGTTACCGCTATATCAAAAAGTCAATTGAAGCCGATTTTTACCGGGAATGCCTCGAATATGCCCTGGAAAATGGCCTGGACCGCTTTCAGCTTATCAGACCGTCGCTTGAAGCTTCTTTTGCCGCCCGCATCCAGGAAGTCCAGGAAACCCTCGACTTTCTGATCAAGGCCAACGAACCGACACTGCTCGAAGACGGCAGTTTTCACAAACTGATCGAACTCGGCAAACAGCATCATCTCGGCCGCGACGGACTGATGACACCAATGCTGACCGAACGCGAAACTCATGTTCTTTCGATACGCCGCGGCTCTTTATCAGAAGCCGAAAGAATCGAAATCGAATCGCACGTTCGCCATACCTTCAAGTTTCTGTCGAAAATACCATGGACAAAAGACCTCAATCGCGTACCCGAAATCGCCTACGCACACCACGAAAAACTCAATGGCCGGGGTTATCCCAATCATCTGTCACGAGAAGAAATACCGATAGAATCGCAAATGCTCGGCGTCGCCGACATTTTCGACGCCCTGACCGCCCAGGACCGCCCATACAAGCCGGCAGTTCCACTACAGAAAGCTCTTGACATAATGCGCATGGATGTCGACCAGAACCACATCAACCGCGAAATTGTCGATATCTTTATCAACAAAAAGATCTATCGGGTACTCGAAGGCCGCATGTTTCGCTGATCATGGCTAAAATACTCATTCTCGCCGACATCGAGGGCTCAACCAATTGTCTCAGGCGCGAAGACGCACAGCTTTTCAACGATGGCTGGGTGCGGGCCTGTGTCGGTCTCACTCTCGATCTTAACGAAATCTGCAGCAGTCTGCTGCAGGCTGGTGCCAGGCATATCCGCATCAAAGATTTTCATCGCACCGGTTACAACATATTCAAGGAACTTCTTGTCGAAGGCGTAGAACTCGACCAGGGCTACAAAAGTGGCCCGGCCATCGGCATTGGCGATGTCAGCGGCTACGACCTGCTGATGATGGTCGGCCTGCATGCAGCTTCCGGCACTCCCGGGTTTCTGCCACACACACTGACTTCGAAACTGGCTGAAATAGAGGTCAACGAACATCCACTTTGCGAAGCCGAACTTTTTGCCTCTTCAGTAGCCGCTTATGGCCTGCGACCCGCATTTTTCAGCGGCTGTCAGGAGGCCTGCGCCCAGGCAGCCTGGGCAATACCCGGCCTGATTGTCTGCGAAATCGAAAAGCCGCTGAGCGAACCCGCGGTCGAATTGCGCAAAAAACTGGCTGCACAAGCAACCAGGGCTCTGACGACGTTCAAACACCAGCCTGATCAGCTGCCACTGCCTTATCGGCCGGCAGGCCCGTTCGACGCCCGCATAACCATGCGAGATGGCGCTGCCATCGCCGATAAATTGCGCAAAAGATGGAATCTTCAGGGCTCAGACGATATGATTGAATTCAGCGCACCCGACATGAATGCGCTGTACTGGCAGCTGACCAGAATTGCCTATCTGACCCCGGTGATCTGCCGATCTCTCGAACTCTCTTTGCGGGCAGCGAATCTGGCCGGCAAAATTGCCCATCTCTGGGCGCGGCGACGCCGGCATCAGCTCAATCTTCGTGATAGATAAAGTCGATGCAGACCGTTGCTGCCAGACTGATCAGACTCATCGAAGTATCGCTGTGAATTTCGAGTTCATAGGTATCAGCGGTGGTTAAAAGTTCGCGCAGAAGCCCTTCTGACTTGTGTCTGATCGTCGCAACCGGATTGCCGTTAGTATCCTTGAACTGAAAGTTTCTGAAGCGCCAGCCACCGCTGATGGTTCCGAGGCTTTGCCCGTTGCCGTCTTCGACGGCAATACCTGGATTCATCAGCGAGAACTTCTGTTTCAGGCGGCCGAGCACCTTGTCATCAGCACCACGCACGGTAAAAATTGAACAGGCCAGAGCCGCCGGTCTGGTTATCTCAAGAACCGGATTACCCTGTGTATCACGCATAACCAGCTTTACCGGCAGAAAAGCCTTGTCGAGAAAAGCACGAGCAATGCTCTGTGCTGTTGTTGCTTCTTCGTCGATGCTGCCCAGAAAGCTGCCATTCTGCGGATCTAAAATCATGTATGACTCGCAAAGTTTTGTGGCTCCCACCATTTCTTTTACGATGTATTTGTTTTTCATTGCCATGTTAGCCATAGTTTCCTCCCTTACCAGACTCTTACGCCTATTTCATCGGCCCATTCATAGGGTTCCACCCCATATTCGCCAGCTTCATCGATCAGCCCGGCAAAAACCTTTTCGGCCAGTGCGGCTTTGATCATGTTGATATCAGGAGCGACACCCGGCTTGATGCCACAGGCGGTAAAGCCCTGGCGCCAGGCATCTTTCTTTTTCTGATCTTCGACATTCTGCCACGCTGCCCTGATCATGTACCAGCCAGCCTGAAAGTCTTCGAGTGCATCCTTTTCGGTGCGGCTCAGATTGGCAAAATTGCTGGTAAGAGTATCTTTAATGGCGGCAGTAGCGGAAGCGTCATACCAGACCGGCTGGTCGGGCTGGGCCAGAAAAGCCAGATATTCGACAAAGGCGTCTACGGCCTGAACCGTGATCAGAATCTCGCCTTCCTGAAACACTTTCTGCGAGCTTTCGTTCTGCAGACGGTTGAACAGTTGAGAAGCCGCATCTTCAGGCACTTCGGCGGCTGTTTGTGCAAAATCGTCAGCCAGATCAGCCTGAATTACTTCAAGCTCTTCTTCATCGAGTTCAGCAAGCGAATCTGTCAGAGTTATCGCTTCAAGAAAGTCTTCTTTTTCTTCTTTGCTCATTTCTGCACACTCACGCGTAATCTCAGCCAGAAAACTCTCTTTCTGAGCAACCGTCAGGCGTGTGGTCAGCGCAAACTCGATAAGACGAATATGGCAATCGACGGCAAAAGCGGTAATCGGTGGTTCACCCGGCACTACGATCTTTTCATCAGCCATTGCCGGCAAAAAACCAGCGAACAGAAGTGCGGTCAAAAGCAGCAAAGCAACTGGCAGCGCCTTTTTCATGATCAACTCCGTAGAATTCAGTTTCAGATAGACTCATGATATAGGCTTACGCCGTTTTTTTCAACCAGCGTCAAAACGGTCTGGGATTGAGAAGAGAATTCAGTCGATTACGATTACGATTACGATTACGATTACGATTACGATTACGATTACGATTACGATTACGATTACGATTACGAAAAAGATTTTATAACCGGGAATTTTCAGATTCAACAGATAAACAAAATACCTGGTGAATGAGGTACAGTCGTCGAAAATTCATCTGAGCAAAAAGCTGGGAATAGTGTTATCTTATCTGGTCAGGGCATGCTGCTCAGAGTATCAAATAATGTGCGAGGGATTCTATGGCCGCGAAAAGTCAGATTAAAGTCGACATTGCAATACAGAACGAGCTCGAAGATCTGGTTACCGAACTGCGTTCAACGCTTATCACCAAACGCCTGAAAGCTGTCAAGTCGCTGGGTAGACTCAAAACCCCCATCGCCGTAGAGCCTCTCACCAAAATACTATCAGATCGTTCACGCGAAGTCAGATGCGCCGTTATTGAAGCTCTCAGTCTTATCAACCCACCCAATCTCGGAGAAATTCTGCAACCCCTGGGCAGAGACAAATCTGCCGATGTCAGAATTCGCGTTGCTCATTCTCTTGGCAGCTGCGACAGTGAAGATGCCATAGAAAACCTGATGACACTGATACGCGACCAGCGCGACGAGGTCGCCAACATGGCTGCCCGCAGTCTGGCCCGCCATCCGCGCGCAAGCCTGGCTTTGCTGATCAGACTTTTTGGTGATAAATCATGGAAAATCAGATCACGAGCCGCAGCAGCCGTTACCAGAATGAGCAAGAACGCGGTAGAAGCGCTTAAACTCGCAATAGACGACAATGACTCTAACATCAGATTCTGGGCGGCCATCTGCATCGGCCACCTGCGCGACCGCACACACACCAGGATACTGCTGGAAAAGCTGCAGGACCGCGATATCGGAGTACGTATCGCTGCTCTGCGGGCACTGCGCGAAATCGGAGACCCGAATGTAGCAGCAAAGCTATTTGAAGCGCTGTCGCAGCCTTCAGAACAGATTCGCGACCTGATATACGAGATTCTCAAAGATTTTGGTACTCACTCGATTCCATATCTGATGGAATCGCTTTCGAGTGAATACTGGATGGGCAGAGCGCTGGCAGCACAGGCTCTTACCGACATGGGCAGTGAAGCGGTATTTCCGCTGGTTTCGGCCCTCGAAAGCCAGGATAAAGAGCGTCGTTACTGGGCCATCAGAATTCTCGGCAAGATGCACGAACAGACAGCATACGCCGATATCAAAAAGTTTCTTTCCGATCCCGACCCCGAAATCCGCATGGCCGCGCTCGAATCTATGGGTTATTATCTCAACCCCGATGCAGTGCCGGCAATGATCGAAAGATTTCTTGACCCGGCCTGGGTTGTGCGCAAACATGCCTGTCGGGCTATAGTTAAATTCGGCACCAAAGCGGTACCTAACCTGCTCAAGGCTTTAAGCTCAGTCGAAGAAGACGTGCGTTACTGGTCTCTGCGCGCTATCGGTGAGATCAAACCTCGTGGCATCTACCCGCATCTGATCAAACTTTTCAAAGACCGCTCATGGACCATTCGCAAAACGACTTCAGACGTTCTCGGCGGCTACGGAGAAGACGCTCTGATGGAACTCACCGCCCTCGCCACCGACTCTACCGATTCAGAAGCAAGATACTGGGTTTTGCGTTCTCTCGGCCGCATCCGTGCCGGCATGT
>JAKQKW010000075.1 GCA_029560455.1 Candidatus Rifleibacteriota bacterium | reverse complement strand
AAAGATACCGAAATCGACAATCTGAAGAGGCGCAACCGCTATCTGGCAATTTTTGCCTACGATAATTCAGACAGTGAAAAATCGATTCAGGGCATCATCTTTCAGCCACAGCGATAACATCGTTCAATACAGGAGTTATACCCACCTCGTCGGTACATTGCGGGGTGGGTTGTTTTTTCTTATACTAAAAAAAGTTTCGTGAGGGAGGTATGTTATGTTTTATCAGCTTGCAAGAAACAGACAGTTCAACATTCTGATGATCGCGTCTTTTGTGTTCGCAATTCTTCTCGTTCCCATGACAGCTCAGGCTGGCATTCTCGGGAGCGTTCTCAATGCCGTCAGACCCTTTGCCAAGATTGCAGGCAATATTGCCGGGGCAGTTGCGGGCGCATCTCTCGGCGCCGCTTTCGTGCCGCCTCTTGGCATGCTTGCAGGTGGTGTGGCCGGCTGGATAGTCGGTGGCATCGTAACCAGTTATGCAACCGGCAGTCTCAGTAACCTTGCCGCACTGGGTGGTGCCGCGCTCGGCGTCATGGCCCTGGCATCTTTCGGCCCGGTTGGTTATGTTGCCGGCGCTCTGGTTGGCGGTCTGCTCGGCAAAATAGCGATGAACCTTCTCTATAAAGCAGATAGAACCGCAACCGGTGGTATCCTTTTCATGAATGGCGGCTCAAGTGCAGGTTCTGCCTCTACCGTGCCCGGCGTTGCTCTGGCACCCGAAATTCCGGCTTCTTATGACAGCAGTGCCCAGGCTCCGACCCCGGTTACCACCGAGACTGTCGCAGGCCCGGTCAGCATTTCGGCCAGCAGCGAAGAAATCGCCAAAGCCGACAGCGACTACCGCACCGCTTATCAGGCATACCTGAGTGCGACACGCGAAGGTAACGCCCAGAAGATCAGCGAAGCCAACCAGGCCTATCAGGCCGCTTTTGAAAATTACAAAAAGCTGACCGGCAAAGAACCCGCGAAGTAAAAACAGGCCCGTAAATAAAAAAGACACGGCAGCAAAAACGCTGCCGTGTCTTTTTTGTTACTGAGTGGCCTGCAGCAGCCAGTTCACTTTGCGCGGGGTAATCACCATGAAAAATGATTTAACGCGCGGATCGTCATCTGGTTTATCGAGAATCTTCTGTTTATCGGCTTCAGTAAGCTTGTCGAATTTTTCGGAATAGAGAATTTTCATCGAAACCTTGAACCAGACCTTCGAGTTCAAAGCCAGCTCTGACTCGACAAAAGCATTCGAGTCGCGGTAGCTGGAATCGTATTCGAAAGAGAGAATCTGACCGTCATTGAACATAAACGGGCGCATATCGGAAACACCAGGGTCGGGGTCGTTGATCCCGGCCTTTTTGCCGCGATAAAGTCGTCTGGTCTCGGGATTGAAATAGTATTGCACCGTTTCAGTCGGTGACACCGGAATATTGAGGCGGTCATTGAAAACCTGCGGTTTATCTGAGGCATTGCGCAGCTCATTTCTGATGCCAGACATGATAATGCGGGTCGTCTGCAGAATATCGAGTTTGTTCTGCGAATGGGTGAACGTGGTGCGTACCGCCCGCATGATCTGATACATCGATACCGACAGCAGCATGAACATACCAACGGCGAAAATAAGTTCGACCATGGTCATACCGTTTTTGCGTCTGTTGTTGTGCATATCAGTAATAGTTGTATCTCGGGTCGGTCAGAATTGAAACGAAAGTAAGCACCGGCACATCTGATTCAGCAGTCTTGTGCTTTGAAACCACCGTAATTTTGATGCGCAGCAGAAACATCGGCTTGGCGCCCTGCGGCAGCGGCGTCACCGGCTGCAGGGTCGGCTCGAATCGCAACTCAAAACCATTTTTGTCAGCGGTTTTCTGCAGTTCGAGAAAGTCTTCGTCTTTGTGAAGTCGCTGCGCCTTGTCATAGCCCAGCGTTCTGGCGAGTTCGAGAGCAGAAGCCCCGAAAAGCGTCGCCATGGTTCGGGTATCGGCTCTGACAATACGCTTCTGACCGGAGCGCATCAATGAATAGATCGGCAGAATGCCCGCCGAGATCATCATGATGACGATCAGAATTTCGACCAGCGAAAAAGCCCGTTTTCTGTTTCTGTTAATCATTCGCGTTCGTATTTCCAGTCGAATTTGCCGACCCCGCCGGTAACGATTTTGGCGACGTACTGTTTATCCATCAGGGTTGGCATCATGTTGCGCCAGATTCCGTTGAGAGCATTATATACGATAATGTTTTCGCCGGGAGTGGCAAAATGTTCTTCAAGATTCAAAAACGGCGTAACCACAGTGCCCTTGATAGTTACCGGCTTGTCACCCTTCACAATCATGGGTTCAGAGACTGATATCAGATTCGCTTCGACGTAACAGCGGCTGCCCTGAGCCATGGTGGTATCTATGACAATCTGCGGCGCGATGATTGTCAGCAGGTCGTTGCCAATCGACGAATGAATCGCCTTTTCGTCTGTATCGACGCCGAGAAGGTCGCCGGCAATTACAACTTTGCCGCCGCCCATCATCGGGCTGGAATAAATGATGCCGTGTCCGCGGAATCTCAGGTTTCTCAGGCCAAGCGGTTCTGAGTCGTTCAGGGCCAGAATACCATTGAGTTCGAGGGTCTGGTTTTTAGCGCCGCTGCGGTAAGCCTGCACATTGTTGATATACTTGAATTCGAAGCGGTCGTAAGAAGTGCCGCCGATTGCGACCGTGGTGCGACCACGGAAAAAGTCTTCGGTGCTTCTGGGTATAAAATAGAAATCGAGCAGGTATGAACTGTAGGCATCTGGCAGGGCGTGCCAGAGAGCGCCTTCGTAGAACTCGAGCATTGGTGTCTGGCCAATTACTGAATCCATGCCTTTTGGGACTTCGTTATACGGATAGGGAAAATTTTCAAGATAGCCGCCCATAAAATCTTTAAGGGCGCCGTCGTATTCATCCTGACGATTGCGCAGGCGATTGAGAAAGTTAGCAAGACCTTTGTTGTAAAGTTCGACACCGGAATCGCTCATAAAATTGGCGTAATTCTGCAGTTCGCGCAGGCCATCGGGCAGTTTTTCCCAGTTGCGGCGAATCTTTTCGACAAAATCCTTGTCGACGCCGGCCAGTTCAAACAACTGAGCTGCCTGAGTTGCAGTCATCTTGGTTTTGAGATCGAGCCCTGGAATCATCTGAATCAGCGGCCCCTTCGAATCAATAAAAGGCAGTTCGACCGGTTCGCCATCTTTCGGGTGAATCTGCACAGCGCGGAAATACTGGCGCATAGCCGGACCATAAATCAGCGTCGGCGACATTTTTGAGAAATCGGCGCGACTCATCGGCTCGAGTCGATCAAGCGGCGGCGCGGAGCCGAACGGGTCAAAGCCGCTGCGGTCAACTTCAGGCATCAGGCGGTATTTCATCAACCCTTCACTCGAATTCATGCCGCCCGGAGTCTGGGTGACCAGCTTGCCGGTGTGAACAGAGTAGCTCTGAAAGCAGTTGATAAACGAAGGCGGCCCGTTGGTGGTCGGCTCTGTGAGTTCTTTGCCGGCACCGATGTTGAACAGTCTGATTTTATGTTCGTTACCCCAGCCGGTAAAAATCAGGCCTTCCTTGGTTTTTTCCTGGCCCTGGAGTTCCATGAAGTTTTTAACATAATCTTTCATGCCCATCCAGGGCACATCAAAGCGCAGGTAAAAGTTTTCCTGGGCGTTCATCTGCGTAAATTTATCGACGTTGGCGTTGAGATTATCGCCGAAAAGCAGTTTTGCACCGTTGGTTGAACGCACAAGAACCGCCGGGCCGGCCTGCATGAGGCTGTTGAGATCCTGGCCAAGATAGATGCGCCCGGGTGGTGTGATGGCACTGCCACCGAGCTGCGCCAGGTCTTTTTCCCACTGGTCAAAGTTAACGGTCGGGTTGAAGTCGCGGCGGATGGCGTTCCAGCCGTTATCAAGCCGCAACTGGCGTTTCTGATCGATTGAAGAGGTAAACGTATTGAAGTGCGAACCGCCGTAGACACTGCCATCTTTAACATAGAGAGTAAAGTAGTTGAACGGCGGAATAAAGGTTTTAACAACACGGATCATGAATTTGAGCGAAACCTTGGCGGTATGGCCCTTATAAACCACCTTGGCGCGGACTTCCATCTCACCCTGCTTCTCTTTCAGGTCTTTTTTAAGCTTGTAGAGAATCTGATCGCCGTTTGCCGCTTCTACCGCATTGATATGCTGCAGTTTGATCGCCGCATCGACGACAAAATCATTCGACTCCACGAGGCCGCGGCCGAACTGAATGCCGTAAACCTGGCGGGCAGTTTCGCGCGTGTAGGCAGTCAGCTTGGCGACCTGTGCCGCTTCGAGCGGGATTTCTTTGGTGACGTCGGTATCATGGGCACGCAGAACTTTATACAACTGGTTATTGGCGTCGTCGTGGTTCAGGGAGTTCTTGATACGGGCAACAAATTCTTCAATTGCCGACTCTGCCAGATTAAACGCCACTTCTGATTCGTATGACATCGCCGAAGCGTAATCTTCTGAGCCGGTGAAGAAAGTTATCGAAAACCCAAAGATGAAGAGGACTGTCATTGCAGTCAGGGTGAGCAGGAAAATCGAACCACTTTTATTCAAATTTGCCATAGCGGTCGTTTCCTTTCTCACGGGCCAGGTTCATCAGTTCCTGGCTGATCATGCCATCTTCAAAGGCAGCACGGAATCTCGGATCTTTCTGAACCTGTTCCATGCTTTCGAGCATTTTGCGCATTGCCCTTTTCCTTCGGCTGGGTTTGTCGGATTTGTGATAGATCATTGCAGAAAGATACCAGCTCTGCATTTCGAGATATGGGTCATTGTTGATCTCGAGCTGCAGACGTTCAACCTCGCGCAGGGCCCCGTCAAAATTCGCGCTGTTATACATGTCGAATGCATATTCAAGTCTTCGATACTGCTCTTTGATGCGCTTATCCTTGTCGCGAAGCGGTCTGACCGACTCGTTACCAGAGATGAGCTCCTCACCTGCCCCCTGCGTCTGGCCGCCACTGTTTCGAACAGAGGTTGAGACCGAACCTGCTGCAGGCTTCTTGCCGTTGCCATTTCGCTTTTCGGTTGTCTTGCGTGAACAACAACCCGGCAGATGCAGTATCGCCAGGACCAGCAGCAGCAACAGGCTGCGTCTGACAGCAGGAGAATGATTCATTATTTCCCATGACTTATTCAGAGTTGTACATTATGGTACTGTATAGTTAAGAGAAAGTCAATCCGATGCGCCTTGACAAGCTATTGTTTAACCGCTAGAATTTCGTTCATGAAAAACACAAAACTTTTTTCCGGAACTATAGCTCTCACATTGATCATAACCCTGCTCGCCGGCCAGGCTCCATCAGGCGCCGCCGAAAAGCAGGTGAACAAGACGGCATCAGTAAATTTCGTCGCCTTTGACGACGCCGAATACCACACTTCGCCCGACAAGCGAATTGGTGCGAAGATACTGGTTGATCCGTCAAAGGTCGGGCCCTCGATCGCAACTCTGGTGCATCTGACCTATCTGCCGGGCGCTCACATCGGCAGTCACCGCCATGTGTTCGTGACCGAGATCATTCACGTTCTCGAAGGCAATCTGACCCTGCGAATTGGCGAAGAGATAAAGGTTCTTGGCCCGAACAGCACCGCTTTCATTCCCGCCAAATCTTTTCACGAATACCTTAATGATTCTACCGATGTGGTAAAGTTTCTGCAGTATTATTCACCGTCTGGCCCCGAAGAAGAATATCGCAACTGGACCAAACCGGCCGATGATGCGGCAGCTGCCGCTAAAGCCGCACCAGCTGCAAAAAAAGAAGAAGAAAAGCATGTCGTAACTCCGCCGTTGCCTGCAGTTCCCGGCAGTCCAACCGAAGTAAAACTCGGCGGTGTCACCGAAAAACCTGCTGCAACTAAATCCGAACCCGAAAAGATCGACGATAAAGACCGGCTTTCACTCAACAGTCAGCCACCCAGCGTCGCCTCGGCTGCGAAGACAATCAAAGCGGTCGAAAAGTCTGGAAACAAATAATGACTGCAGATGCGCCCCGTTCTTACTACAGCGAAGGTCTTATAGAAGAGGCGGTTCAGGAAAACCAGCGC
Source organism: Candidatus Rifleibacteriota bacterium (assembly GCA_029560455.1). Next base: position 19,220 of record JAKQKW010000075.1, on the reverse strand, counting down.
AAACTGGCCTCTGAGCCGGGCAATCATTTACTCAGATGCAGCCTGGCCAATGGTCTGGTGCGCCTGGGCAAATTCGAAGAAGCAATCGAGCATTATCAGAAGTGCATCGAACTGAGCCCCAGCAGTGAATACTGGAACAACCTCGGCAAGGCTCTTCTCAACGCCGGGCGCTACCAGGAAGCGGTCGACGCTTTCGCAAAAGTTATCGAAAAGCAGCGCTGGCCTGATGCGTTTTTTCACCAGGCCCAGGCCTACCGTAGCCTTGGCATGCTGGAAAAGGCCAACGATCAGCTCTGCGAAGCGGTCAAGCTCAACCCCAAATACCGCGAAGCACTTAACGAAAGAGCGCATATTCTCGAGGCCCTGAATCGCAAAGACGAAGCTCTGAATGAATATAAAAAGGTCATCGCACTTTTCTTTGCTGAATATCAGGCCCAGGATGCGGAAGACTACTGCTACGAAACCTCTGTATTGCTTGACAACAGCGATCTGGTTGAAGAACTGATCAGACAGCTGCGCCGCTATATCCAGAAATACCCCGGTTTTGCAGATGGTTATTACAAACTCGGTCAGGCTCTTGAAGCCAAAGGACTGAAAAATGAAGCAATGATGGCCTTTCGCAAGGCCCTTGAGATCAACCCGAGCTACGAAACCGCCAGAAAATGCTTCTGGAAAAGATAAGAGCCCCAAAAAAATGTCTGCAAAATCCGGTAATCAACAACGTAAGCGACTCGGCGACATTCTTGTCGAAGCCGGCCTGATCACCGGTGAACAACTTCAGGAAGCCCTTTCGAAACAGAAAATTCTCGGCAAACGCCTCGGCAAGGTTCTTGTCGAAACTGGTCTGACCAACGAAGACAGCATTGCCAACACCCTTGCCAGCCAGATGAATATTCCGTGCCTGAACCTCAATGAGGTTACAGTACCACCAGAAGTTCTGACGACTATCCCTGACGGTATCGTGCGCAGCCACAATCTTCTGCCGGTAAGGCTTGAGGGCAACCGTCTGCAGATCAGCATGGCCGATCCACTCGATGTTTTTATCATCGACGAAATAACCTTTCAGACCGGCTACGAACTCGAGATCGCCATCAGTCCTGAATCACAGGTAGAAGCGGCGATCAGACACTATTACGGCAACAGCGACAGTCTGCAGAATGCGGTCGATAATATAGCCGCCGAACGCAGTTCTGAGGTGAAGCTCGACGAAAGCTTCTTCAACACTTTCGACATTGGTGGCGAAGAGCAGAGCGTGCCGATCATCAACCTCGTCAACACAATCATTCAGCAGGCCATCAACGACCGCGCCAGCGATATTCACATCGAACCCGACGAAGAAATAATCAGGGTCAGATACAGAATCGACGGTATTCTGAATGAGCTGATGAAGGCGCCTAAAACCATTCAGAGCGAGCTGCTGTCGCGCCTTAAAATCATGGCGCAGATGGACATTTCTGAAAAACGCCTGCCCCAGGATGGCCGCATCAAGGTAAAAGTTCAGAATAAAAGTATCGACCTGCGCGTATCGTCGCTGCCGACTGTTTTTGGCGAGAAGATTGTCATACGTATTCTTGACAAGAGCCGTATGCAACTCACCCTCGACCAGGTCGGGTTCGACGAAGACCTGCTCGATCTGTTCAAGACACTCTCTTCTTCACCGAACGGCATCATTCTGATGACCGGCCCCACCGGGTCAGGCAAAACCTCAACTCTGTATGCCGCCATAAACTTTATCAGAAACGGGCAGATCAACATTACCACCGTTGAGGACCCGGTTGAATATCTTATTCCGAGCATCAACCAGGTGCAGGTCAGGCCCGAAATCGGCCTGACCTTTGCGCGAACGCTGCGCTCGATTCTGCGCCAGGACCCGAACGTAATTCTGATCGGCGAAATTCGCGATTTCGAAACCGCTCAAATTGCCATTGAATCTGCTCTTACCGGCCATCTTGTCTTTTCGACCCTGCATACCAATGACGCCGCATCGGCAGTTACACGCCTGATCGAAATGGGTGTCGAGCCATATCTGGTCGCTTCGGCTGTAATCGGGGTCGGCGGCCAGCGACTCGTCAGAAAAATCTGCCCATCATGCAAAACTGCCTACAAACCAGACGGCGAAGCCCTGGAACTTCTCGCCGAACATGGGCATGAAAACGCAGATCTTTTCAAAGGCAAAGGCTGCCTGACCTGCCGCCGCACCGGCTATACCGGTCGAACAGCCATTCACGAGATCATGACGATCAATGACGAAATTCACAGCCTGATTCTTAAATCGGTTTCGGCGCGGGATATCAGGCAGGCCGCGATTCGCGGCGGCATGCGCACCATGCGCGTCGACGGCATCTTCAAGGCCGTCAGGGGCGTGACCACTATCGACGAAGTAATGCGTCTGACCCGCGGCGAAGAAATTCGCCGGGCAATTGCCACCAGCGAGGAGTCTGACCAGTGACCAGAAGGTTTGCTTACAAAGCTCTCGACGTCAAGGGCAAACCGATGGAAGGCTTCATGGAAGCCGCAACTGCAGAAGAAGTTGGCACCTGGCTGGCAGACCGCAGCTATTTCGTTCTCGAAATCACCGCCGCACCATTACAGAGTCTCGTTGCATCCGGCACTCCCGATCTTAATATCGCACCGCATGCCATGAACTTTTTTCTGCTGCAACTGTCAAGTCTTATCAATGCCGGCTGCCCTCTGATAATGAGTCTGCACGCCCTCTACCGGCAGCTGCCAAACTGCCCGCTCAAATCTCTGCTTAAAGATCTGCGCGAAAAAATCGAATCGGGCAAATCTTTTTCTGACGCTCTCAAAAGCCATCGCGGCGTTTTCTCGAATCTCTTCATTACCATGGTCGAGGTTGGCGAAATCGGCGGCATTCTCGGCGAGATTCTCGAACGCTACTCATACATTCATGACGCCATGTACCGCCTGCGGGCCAAAATTATCAAGTCGATGATTTACCCGGCAATTCTGCTGCTCAACACCATTATTGTCGCCTGGGCCCTGCTGGTTTATGTTTTTCCGGTTTTCATCGAAAAGATTCAATCACATGGCCAGATACTGCCGCTGCCAACCCGCATCGTTCTCGCTGCGTCAAATTTTCTGACCGGGCACTCGATTTTGATCATTTCGATAATTGGTCTGGCAATCGCCATGTTCATAATATTACGCCGCACCGAAGGCGGAGCCCGGCGTATCGCCGAAGTTACGATCCGCATGCCTATTTTTGGGCCGGTGGTTCAGCAGATGGAAATGTCGCTGTTCGCACGTATTCTCGGCACCCTGCTCAAGTGCGGTGTGCCGATTCTGACCTCGCTTCAGGCCGTTGAAAAGGCTCTGAACAATCTTGTCTACAAAGAAGCCATAAATAATATCCGCGAGTCAGTCAGTCGCGGTGAGTCGCTTTCACAGTCAGTCGGGCGTTTTCGCCATCTTTTTCCCGAGAGCATCATTCTTATGACCGACGTTGGTGAGCGGGGCGGCAATACCGGCGAAATGCTGGAAAAAGCGGGAATTATTTATGAACGTGACCTTGAACTGACGCTTGAAACCGCAGTATCATTGATCCAGCCGGCTCTGGTAATCTTTCTGGCGATTTTTGTAGTGACTCTGGCACTTGCCATGTACATGCCATTGTTTGACATAATTAAGACGGTGCGTTAAATTAACAGGACTGCGTTTGACGTGTTGCAAAAAATTCGTGGAGGCTCTATGCGAAGAAAAGGTTTTTCACTTGTCGAGTTATTGATTGTTGTTCTGGTAATAGGCATTCTGGTTGCCATTGCCATTCCGCGTTACCAGAGTATTGCCTCCATTGCGCGCGCCAAATCATGCCTTTCCAACCAGAAGGGCATCGAAAGCCTGATCTCCCTCTGGGAAGCAAAGAATTTTGAACTTGATATCGGCAAAAACCGCTGGGCATGGGTTGACCGCTCTGGCAACCTGCGCTGGAAATATTCCAACGCTCTGCTGCAGCTCAATGATATTGCAAAAGACACCAAGCTTTTCATTTGCCCCGAAGCCGCCAACCGCTGGGGTTACACCTGGAACGGTTCGAGTTACCGCTTTTACAGCACCGATAATACCGGTCTGTGGATCATCGGTTCAGACGGCAAGATGGGTGGCCGCGGCGTTGTCTGCGCTCTCCGTCTTGGCACCCGCTGGATCGGCATGAACGGTCAGATGGGCCCCGACGGCTCAAAGGACAGTGCTCACCACTACTGGTAAGCAGATGGCAGTCAGCCGCGACTTCAATTCGCCAGCGGCCCGCTCCACCCTCTTTACAGGCAGTCGCCTCCACCAACGCAGTCTGCATTCTGCCGGTAAATTGAGTGGCAAGGGTTTTTCGCTGATTGAAGTTCTTATGGTTGTTCTGGTAATGGGCATACTCTGCGGCACCGGCATCTCGATCTACGCAGGCGTGACACACGATTCACAGACCCGCGCCAGAACCGACGAACTGAAAAGTTTTTTTCAGGCCTGCAGATTACGCGCCGGTATGCGCAAAACCCCATTACGTATAGTTTTTCGCAATCAGACATTTACGGTAGAGCAATCCGGCTCGCTTCAGCTGCGCATACCCGAACTCGATGGCAGCTCAGTTTTCGAAACGATCGATGTTGGTGCCGATGGTATTTTCAGTCATGCCGGGCAACGGGTCAAAAGCCTCAATCTGGCGCTGCGTATGCCGGGCAACAAAATTGAAACGGTAAACCTGGAACTCTGATGCAGACACATTGTTATAGAACCGCACCTTCAAACGGGTTTTCGCTTATCGAAATCCTGATTTCACTGCTGGTTCTTTCGAGCGCTATTGCCACAATGTTTTCAGGCTTCGAAGCATCGAGTCAGCTCGATATGCAGGCCGCTTTCGAATCTGAAGCAGCTTACATTGCCGAGAGAGAAATTGAACTCGTAAAATCAGATCTGCTGGCAGGCAGGCTGGCAGCCACTGCTGCCGGGCGACCCGGTCGTTTCAGAATGAAGCCGGGCTGGAAGGTAGCCACTGCCATTGCGGCACCAGACATAGATGGCGCTGTGCGCCTGCAGGTTACCACGCACAAGGGCGAACGCTCTTTTCAGCTTGAATCGTTCGTTTTTGTTCCCAGTTCGGGGGTGAAGCAGTGAAACCCCGACAAGGCTTCTCATTGATCGAAATTTCCATGGTCATCTTCATCATGGGTTTAACAATTACCGCACTGTTGCAGATGTTCGAATGGAGCCACATGCGCTACCGGGCCATCAGTTCCGGCTGGCAGCAGCGGATCGGCTTCGCCGAGATCAGAGTCTGGCTGCGCGAGCAGATTTCTGCCGCTGCACCTGAAAAGCTCGATGCGGCAGCGTTGAACAAGGCAATAAAACTGCCTGACCATTACTTTGTCAACGATCTGAAAGTTACCCGCCACGACGACGAAACCTGGTTTGTACAGCTTGAGCTCTGCGAAGACCGTAACCACAATGGGCAGGCAGAAAGCAGTGAGACCCTGAACCGTCTTTTCTGTTTCAGGAGGCGCTCAGCATGAATCGTCGCGGTTTCAGCCTGTATCTGACCTTTCTTGTAACCACAATCATTTTCATTCTGGTGACCGGCAGTCAGCAGATCAGCCGCAATGCCCTCGACCTTGGCCGCAGCGATGCAATCGAAGCCATTGTCTTTCACGCGGCCGACGGTGGGCTTGAACGTGGTCTGGCAAAACTGCGCAGAAATTTCAAGCCTTTTTCGTTTGATTACGTTTCCAAACACGATAACCATCGCAGTATCATGGTTACGGTAACTGCAGCCGGGCAGAAAACCGGCATGGATATCAAAGCAACCGCTGTTCTTTTCGAGGGCAGCCGGGAAGTTTCTCGACGTTCACTGGCCCGGGTGGCGGTTCTGAACCAGTCTGGCAGAACCGGCAGCGGCAGATTTGTGGAGGCCTCATGAAAAAGAAATCGCAAAACGGTCTGTATATCGCGTTTGATATCGGCACCGTATCAATCAAAGCAACGGTTATAGAATTAACCGAACGTGGCCGGCGCCTTGCCGCCATTGAAGAAGAACTGCTCAAGCCCCTTTCTGCTTATCCGGGCGAAGAAGAATTCAGACATCAGCTGGTCGAAGCTCTTAAAAATCTCGCCACCCGCCTGCCGATGCAACAGTGCTGCGAGGTTTCGGCCCTGTTCGCCAACCGCGAACTGCAGATAAAGATCATTGAACTGCCTGCTCAGGTTCAGCCAGACCAGATCGAAAAGCTTCTGAACTGGGAAGCCAAAAAACTCCTTTCGCCAGCCTTTCGCGAAGAGCCATATGCATTTTCATATAAAATTCTGCATAAAAACCCGTATACAGTTGCTTTGACCGTGGTGCCCGAAAGATTGCTCGAAAGGTTTACAGAACTTTTTGAAAAAGCCGGAATCAATTTGTCAGGGGCCTATCCTGAAGTTTATGGCGCGCACGAGCTCAAGGAAATCGTCGATATATCAGGGTTGCCGGCTCTTTCTATTGTGAATTTCGGCCACTCGGGTACACACCTGCAGATTTTTTCGGCCGGAGAGCTCAAGTTTTATCGCTTCATCCCTTCAGGAATGACTGATATGTCAGATCCGCCAACAGAGAATGAGCTCGAAATGTATTCGCAGAAGATACGCTTCAGCTTCGACTACTTCAGAGCGGTCAGCAAACTCAACCAGATTGACATTCTCTACTTCATGGGCGGTGGCGCGGCGCAACCGGGCGTTTTGCCATTTGAACGCAGCTATTTCAACCCGACCCGGGTAAACATAGTCGACATCTCTTCCGGCCTCGATATCAGCCCAGTTATGCCTGAACTCACCGACAATCAACCGGCAGAGGAGAGACAACGACGGCTGCTCGCCTATATTCCGACAGTTGGTGCCTGTCTGGCCGGTCTTGCTGAAGACGCCGACAGTATGAATCTAACCGGACGGCTCAAAAACAAAAGGCGCGAACTCAGGATGGAAAAACTTGCAGGCCTTATGCCGATCTGGATTGCAGCAGCCTGTCTGGTCTTAAGTGTCATACTCCTTCTGGCCAGTCATAACTCAATGAAGGCCGAACTGGATACGGTCAACAGTCAGCTTGGCTTTCTGAAAATGAATACTGATGCAGCTATGATCAAACTAAGCAAACACCGCGCTACCACAGAAACCCAGATAAAACTTTCGCCACAGGCCAGAAAGGTTCTTGAACCATTGATGAAAACCAGAACCGCCACAGCCGATGCGCTGTTTCATACTATTGACAAGCAGCCAGCCGGCCTTCGAGTCGAAGAAGTATTAGTCAGAACTGAGCTCGAGGCTGAATCAATTTCACTCGCCAGCCAAAACACCGACTCTCCTCAAAACGGTGAGCCAGACCAGGAATCAGGTTCACCATTCGCCAGCAGGCTCAGCCCGGAAACCGGTGACGATCAGCAGTTCCGCGAAGGGATGAAAGGACAGATCCTTGTCATCAAAGGAACTGCTGACACACCGGTTACAGTCGGGCAATATGCCGAGAATCTTACTGGTAAAAGGGCAATCCGGCGTATCAGAAGCCTTAACACCCGAAAAGGCAGGGCTTCCGGGGTCGAATTCCTTCTCAAGGGGGAACTGCCATGAATAAAGTAGCAGCCAACTCTCTCTCCGCTGTTGTTTTAATGATTGTTGTCTTTTTTGTCGGTCGCCTGTTCTTTCTCTCTTCATTACAGACCGAGCTGCAGCAGGCCAGCCAGCTGCTTGAAGAAAATCAGAGAAAATATGCGGCACTTGAAGCCGAGGTAGGCAAGATTCTGCCTGAAAGCGCAGAGGCAGCAGCCGGCAGAAAAAAAGCCAGTGGTGAAAGCAAGCTCATCAGGGCCGGCGAAGAAGCATCTTTGCTGCGCCAGATAAGCGAAAAGAGCGGCGACAGTTTCAGAATGCACTCTTTCGACCTTATCGAATCTTTCAGAATCAAGCCGGAAACGGAAATTGCCGATGCTGGTGCCCAGAGCTTCGCTGCTGGAACCCAGGAACTGCCGCAGCTCGATGAACAGGGGATGCCGGTCGGCCTTGCAGCGGAAGATGACATCGAATGGCCCGGTGTCGAAGTTGTACCGGCAAAAATGACTTTTGCGACCTCTATCAGAGCATTGGGCAAATTTCTCAGCGAGGCTGGCCGCAACATGCCAGTCAACTCGATACGCTCTCTCGACCTCATCATGCGCGACGGTGGCCTGGTAAGAGGCACTCTGGTATTGAATTTCCCGCTGGCTGAAGGTCGCTGACCCAGGCCAGATTCTGATCTCAGGAGATACAAAATGCAAACTGGAAACGAAACATGGAAATGGGGCGTAGTCTTCATACTGCTGGCCATTTTTCTGGTTACCGCCAATCAGGCCTATCAACACGTCACCAGTCAGGAACATTTTGAGCCACCTGATGACTATATGAAGGGCGATTCATGGGATATCGAACATCAGAGCGGGCCGGGCGCCGGGCAGGCGATTCAGCTGCCACCAGCCGAACTCGATGAAACATCCGAACCTCTGATTGGCTCGCCTTCAATAATTCCGCCAGGTGATGAAGATGCAGAAATTCAGCCTGACGAAGTTAACTGGGACAATCTGCAGGAACCATTGAAAGCACCAGCCAATGAAGAAAAAGCCCCTTAAGCAGGCGTTTTTTCTCGCCCTGATAGCATTTTCCTCGCAGCTTGGCGGCACGGAACTTTCGCCTTCGCTGCGCGAGGCTGAGCGGCTTTATCAGAGCGGCAGATTCGAAGAGGCCTCGGCTCGGGCCCTTGAAATTCATCGCTTTTTCCCTGAAGATTTTCAGACTCTTCTGGTGCTGGGCATGAGTGATTTTCATGCGGGCAATTATCTCAAGTCTTCTGACTGGTTCAGAGCTGCCGCCCGCAAGGCGCCAAAGCACCCGATCGTCTTGCGGTACACTGAGCTGCTGCGCGAAATTGAATATCGCATGGGGCCATTCAGTCGCAACCCCGACCGCCAGAACATGGCAGACGGCAAAACTGCCGCCGAGTTTTATAAGCGAGGCTATTTTGGCCCCTCGTTGCCTGTACCGTCAGACATGGACAATCAATGGGCAAGGACAACCGCACTTGACCCGGTTCTGATAAAGCAACCCCTGCCAGGTACCGCAACTATTTTCGCTGAAATTGACCGGCCACCATCGGAACTGGCGCTGCCGACCCCCTACCCCTCGCTCGAAAGTATTCTGTCGTCTGAGGCAGTTGCTGAAATGGCAGAGAGGGCACTCGAAAACGACGAATATCAGAAGTCATACCTGTTTTTTTCACAACTGGTGACTTCGGCGCCACAAAACCGGCGCTATCTTATCGGAAAAGCCGAAGCAGCGTTTCACATGAAACGTTACCGACAGGTTCTTGAAATTCTTGGACCGATGGTGGCGGCGGGGGCTTTAACCGGGTTTTCCGAGCTGCAGGCACAAAAGGTTCAGCGACTCATGGAAGATTCACGCAACCAGGTTTTTTCAGGCACCCCGAAAAAATAGTGGTCTGGGATGCCAATTCTTGAACTCATATATGAGCTGATTACTGCTCCCAGCTGAAGTCTTTAACAACTTTTCTCTTGGTATTGAGAATGATGATTTCAACACGGCGATTGGCTTCGCGTGCTTCGGGGGTAGTGTCGAGTTCTTTTGGCCGGTTGTCGGCATAGCCCTGGGCCGAAAAACGTCCGGGGTCGAGGTTCATTTCATCGACAAAAAACCTTACGACCGAACAAGCTCTGGCAGTGGACAATTCCCAGTTCGAGGGGTAAACAGTGTTCCGGGCCGGCAGATCGTCGGTATGCCCGTCGACTCTGACGTAGTTTTCAATTGTACCGATAACCGGTACCAGAGCGGTAAGGATTTCTTCTGCGCCTTTCTTCATGGCGGCACTGCCGCTCTCAAAAAGCACATTTGCCGGAATCTGGATTTTTACCATCTGATCTTCAGCCATAACTCTAAGACGGTCAGCCAGCGGAACCCTTGCCAGCTTGCTTTTAACATTCTTTACGATCAACGGTATTTCGCTTTTTCTTGTTGCCGGCGTCAGAACGATACCCTTGCCGCCGGGAGTCAGCCATTGGTTCGCGCCCTGCGACACGTTGATGCTGAATACCGCATGATAAAGTTCATCGCGAGATTCGCTTTCCTGACGTTTTTTTGGCGAGTCGAGGGTCGAAAAGGCAAACAACATGACGAAGAAGCAAAGCATGTTGGTTACCAGATCGCCATAAGAAAGGCACCAGAGTGGTGCAGAAATTTCGTCAGCCTTTTTTCGCTTAGCCACCCTGACCCAGCTCCTCTGAGAGATGCAATTCGTTGAAGGTTATTCTGGTCTTCTCAGACATGAAGGCCAGCAGGCGTTCCTGAATGATACGGGGGTGAACGCCGGCAGCGATAAACAGACAGCCACGGGCTATGATTTCACCATAAAGCTGCTCGGCCTTGCTGCGTTCATCCATTTTCTTACCAAACGGAATGATAAGAAGATTTGCGGAAACAGCACCGTAAAAGGTTGTAATAAGTGCAACTGCCATGTTCGGGCCGATCGACGACGGATCATCGAGGTTACCAAGCAGGCCGATCAGACCGATGATGGTTCCGATCAGACCGAAGCCCGGAAGAACCGAGCCCAGAAATTCAAGAGCACTTTTAACATCACCATGGCGGTTTGCACGTGAATCAAGTTCGGTGTCGAGAATGTCTTCAATAACCTTGACGTCGACACCGTCGATTACCATCTGCAGACCGCGTGCCATAAAGGGCTCTTCGATTTCGGCGATCCGCGAATCGAGGGCAAGAATGCCCTCTTTTCGCGCGACATCAGCCGTCATCAGAATGCTGCTGATCAGCTTCATATAATTGAATTCTCTTGGAGCCAGATATGCCGACTTAACCAGCCCGAAAGCACTCATTACCGTTTCCTGGCTGTAGGCAACAAACATGGCGCAAAATCCACCACCAAATACGATCATCATCGAGGGTACGTCGAAGAATATACCCAGGTCGCCGGAAAGTTTGATTCCGATGAGAATGAGTAATGCGCCGGTAATGGACCCTATCAGAGTATTGTTATCCAAAAGAGATTCTCCTGACTGACAGCAGCGTCATGTTTTGAACTCAGCCAAGCAGGTCGAGCTTGAACACGAGTTCAGAAACACCTTTCTTGTTTTTGGTCACTTCTTCGACCTTGATGGTGAACTTATAAGGGGCAACTTCGGCAATGCCGAGAACCTGGCCCTTTTTGATCTTCGCGGCATCTATGGCCACTTTCGGGGTCTTGAGACTGCGAACCTTCTTGTTATTTTCCATCACGTCGATTTCGAAGCTGATACCTTTGATTACGCCATCATCATCGTTGAAAACTTTCCAGTCTTCATCATATTTAATGGAAAACCAGTAGTTGTTGCCATTCATGCTCAGAGGGGCACTCTTGAGCAACTCTTCGGTCAGTGGGTGCGGGGCGTAATTCAAAAGCCTTACCAGTGTGAAAAGGTTTTTCGGGTCGGTTTTCATAGCCGGCGCCTGAGCCACTTCAGCCTTGGAAGCTTTTGCAGCTTTAACTGCAACTCCGGCTTTTGCCGAAGCGGCAGCGGGAACTGTGCGGGCAACTTTACCAGTTGCCACGCCTGCATGCTTGACATTAGTCGGAACAATAGGCTTAAGCGAAGTCACCATGCGGCTCGATGCCGTCGGCAGTTCACCCGGAGGCGCTACCAGAACGATTTTGTCTTCAGCGGCATTGGCGGCCTGAACCGGTTTTACGGTCCGGGTCGTCTTCACTGTTTTGCCGGCAACCTTGTCGTGTCTTACAACCTGCAGACCCGGCGAATTGTCCGTCCCTGCGAACGAAGAAGAGACGAACACGGTTCCGCCAACCACCAGAAATCCCGCTACGAGCATACCCAGTCTGACGTTCTTCATTAATTTCTCCTGATATTTCCTGAACAACTTAGTTGTTTCTTGCTCCACCATTGATCCAGTTGGTTATGAGGCCCTGGTCTGAAGTAGAAAGAGAAGGACGGTCTTTCGGCATTCTCGGGGTTTCGATGCCTTTTATGCGTCTGACAAGTTTGCTGGTCTGCGCATCATAGGGAAGCACCACTGCCCCGCTCTTCGAACCACGCATCAGGTTCGAGTAACTGTTGAGCCTGAGGCCGGCCTGCGCAGTGCTGTCGTTATGGCAGCCGACGATGGCGCAGTTAACATTGAGAATGGGCAGAATGTTTCGCGAAAAGCTTCCCCCCATTGAGACCAGGACAATGTGAGTGGTTGCCGAAAGGCCACTGTCGATACTGACAGTAAGAGAGTTTGAGTTAAAATCGCTGGCATGAGCCGTGACAGTGTAAACGCCCGGGTCGACGTCAGCAATCGTAAAGCTGCCATTGATGTCGGTTATCGCCGAAGTTGTCGACGGAGAAGTCACAACCGTTGCGCCAGCAATGCCGATGCCGGTCTGAGAATCGACAACCGTTCCTACAAGAGTGCCTCTAAGGGTGCTTTTTGTTCCGCAGCCAACCGCTGTAAGCAGCGACAGACTCAAAACCAGCGCCAGTAATACCTGAAAGTTTTTGACCATTACCCCGCTCCTTCCTGAGCTATTATTCCTGCAAAGATCATCGGCAAAAAACCTTGGAAGTTTAATAGAAGAGTTCGATTTGTGAAAAAAATTCGAGTGAAAGCGCCTGTGCGTGATATAATCGTCTGCATGAAAATGAGCCCGAAAAATAGACCGGTCAGGTCACAGCCTCGCTGTGGCACCAGTCTTATGGAACTGCTGCTGGCTCTGGCGGTATTGTCGGCCGCCATGTATCCGGTCGTCTTTATTTTTCGCATCGGCAACCCGCCAAAGCAGACAAACCAGCAGGAATACACCGCAACTCTGCTGGCGCACCATGTGATTGAAACAATTGTGGCGCGGCGGGCGATAAATCCGTCTTATCTTCCGGCCATGAGTGACCCGGAACCTGTCGTTGAATCTGCCGAGCATGTCGAACCGGTAAGTCAATATTTTAGAAGCATCTCTTCAGACGACAGCAGTATTACCGAAACAAACGACCCACAATTGTTCTGGACGCTCAAACCATACAAATGCCAAATCGACACGTATTACCTCGACGGTAACCTTTTCAAAGCTATAGTTTACATAACATACCAACGCGAAGGTCGAACCATGAAGGTATTTTTCGAGCGCCTGCTGCCGCAGAAAGCACTTGAAGTCAACGGAGAAGGCGAAGAATGAAAAGACGCGGTGAACTGTCTTTCGAAGGTATTCTCGGGGTGGCATTCATCTCGCTGATTCTTGCAACCGTAATTGCCGTGGCTCAGTTTTATAAGGCAAGAAACCCCGCCGACCCCGAAAACCACGATATAACCGCCAGCTACAACATTATTCTGACAACCCTGCGCGAAGACGTTCAGATAGCTGCGGTTGCCGAAATTGCATCTGACAGTTTCACTCTTTACAACAGCCAGAGTGATCTGATCAGTCGCTATGCCTTCATTGGCGGTAATCTGCACCGTTTCGACAAAAACGAGAAGGGCGAAATCCTTCTCAAAGGCGTAGAATCGGTTTTCTTCAAAACCGGCGAAGATCTGCCCAATCTGCTGACCGTTAAAATCATGCCGGCCGACCGCATGGATATTCCGTTTTTCACTTCGTTTGCTCTGCGAGGTATCAACCATGACCTTAACTGATTCAAGCGCCACCAGAAACCTTATTCTTTCGGCAGTGCTCACCCTCTCGATCATTTCGATCGCCTGGTTTCTCGGCAGCATGAAATCATCGCCGTTGATACCGGCAACCACCCTGATTGCCGCCGACTACCAGATGGAATCTGCCATCATCATGCAGATGCAGCAACTGCATAACAACCAGAACCAGAGACCACAGCCAATTCAGAAAGAAATCATGCCGGGAATAATCATGAATATCGAATGCAGCGAGCAGCCCGACAAGACCTGGAAGTTCGTGGCCAGCGTCGCCGGCCAGGGAATCAGCCGCAACCTGCAGGCAATTGCGGGCAGCAACAACCCCGATAAGATACTTTTTATCCGCTGACCATTTGTCAGTCGGACTGCACGATATTCAACCACCAGCCGGGGCCAAAATCTGACCTGAGATATTCATTCATTAATCTGCTGCGGGCAAAACCGGCGATCAGCAAGACATGCCCTTCTGCAACCAGCAGTGGTAGCGAATCGCGGCGATCAACCGGCACCTTTTTATCGATCAGCCACTTTGCCAGTTTTTTGCCACCGCTGCCCCCCTGCGGGTAAAAACGATCGCCCGGTCGCCGCGTACGAAGTTTCAGATTATTGAGTATTTTTTCAGAAACAGGCAGACATTCGCCAGGCAGAGCAGGCTGTTTTTCAGACTGCAGCAGCAAAAATTTCCAGGTACCGGAAATTGCCAATTCACCCGGCCTGATTATAATCTCTGAAGAAGACAGATCATTCTCAATATTCTTTCTAACGGGTCGACAACCCGAAACATTTTTTTCAAAAACCAGGCGGTCGCCGCGGCGAAAAACCACAAAATCTCTGTACACGATTTTCTGAGAGGATCCCGGATTGATCCACAATGAATCCAGCTGTTCCAGCAGAGCTCTTTTTACATTTTTGCCGGCGCCGAGTCGGTACAACCAGATGTGCAAAATTTCCACTCTGAGGGTACAATTTGGAGTTATGTAAACCATTAGTTCGTTACCAGAAACATTTTCAGCTATGTACCTTTTAGCGCGGCGGCAGATTTTTCTTTGAAACCGGCGGGCGTCATCACCCAGCACTGCCAGATGCTGCGCCGAACCGGGCTGCATTTCGTTCATCAGCGGCAAAAGCTGATGGCGCACCCGGTTTCGAAAAAACATATCGGTCGAATTCGTCTCATCTTCACGCCAGTTCTGGCCTGAATCGTGCAAGAACGACTCGAAACTGCGGCGACTGACGCGCAGAAACGGCCGCCACACCCTGATAATATTATTGCCGAATTTCAGCCTGATGCGAGGAGCGATACCACTGAGTCCGTTCCAGGAGCAGCCCCGCATCAGTCGCATCAATACAGTTTCAGCCTGATCGTCGGCATTATGACCGGTAGCGACAACTTCAGCACCTGATTCACGCAACATTTCGGCAAAAGCGGCATATCTGAGATCGCGGGCCCAGGCCTCACTGCCCTCAGCATGCTCACTGACAAAAACAATTTCGCTGCGGTGACGCTGATAGAATTCCAGACCCAGACGGGCAGACAATGCCTTTACCCAGACCGCATCTTCGGCACTGGAAACCCTTAGACTATGATCTACATGAAACACACAAAGCTGACGCTTTTGCATGCGACACCACTGATGAAGAAGCAGAAGCATTGCCACCGAGTCGCAGCCGCCAGAAACCGCGGCAGCTATTTTCACCGCAGCCGGTGGCCGCGTCATGGCCGTCAACAGGCTCTGCTGCATGGCCTTGTCGATTTTCAGTCTGGTTTCCATCAGTTGATCAGTCAGAAGACTACCTGGCTTTCTGGCTGCGAATCGTCTTCAGATAATCGTTCCAGGCTTTCTCAATGAAAAGGGGCAGTTTTTCGATTGACCGTGGTTCGTCAGAACCGATCTCGGCAGCAGAAGGAGCGGCACACAGCCTGGCAATCAGGCGGTCACGGCCGTCGAGCACATCGATGGTCATTGCACCTTTGCGGCGATACTTGCGGTAAACACGCACAATCGGCGGCGGTGGCACTACCAGACGACCACCGATAACGATCGGCGAGGTTCCATGCACGATAAGGCCAGTGACATCGACAGGTTCGATATATGACGGGATAACATATTCGTCGCGGTCGGCCACATAATCAGCGAGAATCATTCTGAAGTCGCGGTCGCCAATATTCTTGAGAAAACGGGCTAACGAATAATAGCGGGCATCGCGGGCGATACCGTTCAAATCGAGGCCACGCGGCCGGGTTTCTTCAATGACCATGACAATCGGGCCATACATGCGAGCGACACCGATGCGGGGCGAGGCGAAAATAAAATGTGTTTCGGGGTCTGGAACCCCGGCCTTGCTGGCTTCAAATTTGCCTGGGCGGTTTTCATAGAGATCTTTCATCGAAGCCACAGTATTAAAGATCTTCTGCAACAGAACCGTCTGCTGTTTTTTTGCATTTTTCAGAGTTTCTTCAGGGCTCATACCCGCCTTTTCACAGGCTTCGGCAAGATTGCGCAGGCCACGCGACTGGTGCGTTGTATCAAGCAGAAATCTGAAGCCAAGCAGTTCATCACGCTCGATTTCGCCAGACCTGCGTGAACCAAAACCGCGATACAGAACCGAAAAATAGCCGCTGCGAATGCGCTGCAGGGCCGTGGCCGAATTCATGGTAAACATCGATATCGTGTCAGCATTATAGGATGCGGCAGAAAGAGGCGCTGCCATACAGATAAGCAGTGAGGTGGCAACAACAGAAGCGATCATAAAACGCAAAGACAGACATCGGACAAAAGACATATCTACCTCTTTTTCAGGCCAATTTAAAGGTACAGGCCTCATTCTAACGCCGAACCGCCCGGCTGGTCAACCAGCCGGGCGGTTTTAGTCAAAGTGATCAACCTGCAGCTTTAACGAAGCTGCTTCAATACAATCCTTTTATCAGAAGGAAATTCTGGTGGGCTTCCAGTCGGTGGGGCGCTGCAGGCCTTCTTTTTCCGGCACAACCAGCGAACCAACATAGCTGCCATCGGCATAAACACGGTCAATCTGCTCGCGGATGGATTTAATATCTTCTTCGCTGACCACGCCGTTATCGGTAGCCTTATAAAACTGTACGGTAATGCGGATCGGGAAACGCTCGTCGCGTTCGATCGGCTGATTGTCCATTTCAACGAACGGCCCTTCGATTTCGCCGTGGCCGATAACTGCGTCTTCAACGTTTGAGGAGAGTGCTTCGCGGCTGTATTCTGCATCTTCAAACATGATGCCCTTGCTGTCACCGCGGAAATATTCGCGATGTTTGAGCGGCACCTGAATCAGCATTACCATGTTATCTGCTGCAGTACTGCCAACTGCCGGGGCAGAAGGTTTTGCTGTATCATCGGCAGGTTTATCAGTTGCCTGAGTTGGTTCAGCGGCAGCATCACTGGCACGTTTACCGGTCAGCGAGGCTTTTTCCCCGTTGCTGTTGAAGAAAAGGCGCTGACCGTAAGCACCACCGTTCTGCACAGCATCGCGCGTGTTGTCGACGATGGTCATGCTGGTGCCTTCGCGCGTGACGAGAATTGCCAGCACGGCGGGATTACCGGCTGCCGACTGATAGTTGAAGATTACCGGGTTGAATACGGCTTCTTCGCCCTTCGGAATCGGCAGAAAGCAGGCCTGAGCTGAAACCAGCACGTGCGAATCGCGGGTTGCCAGAAGCATGCTGGCGCTGCCGGTCCATGATGCAGAATTGCTCAGCAGCGGGCGCGGATCTTCGAGCAGAGCGCCAAGCGGGATAGTTTTAGACTCCTGCCCTTTTTCATTGCCGACGCGGGCATAAAGCTTGCCAAGCTGAATGTCAGCGGTTTTGTCAGTGAAATTCGGAAAACGGATAACCGGCATGCAGGTCATTTTACGGCTTTCTTTGCTGCCGTGATGAACCTGAATTGTCATGTCGCTTATGTTCGGGCCGACGGCCGAGCCTTCAAAGCGGCCGGTGTCTTCCCAGGTGATGTTGATGATGTCAAGACCGTATTTTGCGGCGAGTTCGCGGGCGGTCGGGTCACTGGTCATGCCGGCAACGCGGCTGACAACCTTTTCATAATCAGGATTGTTTTTTTCCTGGGCCAGAACTGGCATGGTCAGCCAGCAGGCAAGCAATACGGTCAGCAGTTTGATTTTCATTCGAGGCCTCTTTCTTTGCAGATGCTCATTCGGGTAACTTTCCCGAGTTGATGCTGCCAATTTACTCTTCAGCCATGCGGTTGTCAAAGACCGCATTTTGCATGCTTTTACTTCAGAACCATGTCATTGCCCGTAAAAAGAAAAAACCGCCACAGAGCTTTCTGTAGCGGTCTTCAAAGACAGAGAATTATTTAATTTTCAATGGCACGTAGAGCACCTGACGGTTTCCGGCCACATCAGAGGCGTCAATGTACAGATGCGGGTTTTCTGGCAACTTCAGCTCGGCAAGCTTTATCTCAGCGGCATTAACCTCGCTGACCGGCGCGGGTTCGCCGCCGGCACCGGCGCAGATGCCGTATTTGAGTCTGGCATTGTCAAGTTTGTAATTGTCGTCGCCGTTGGCCTTGATTTTGAGCACGGCATTCGCCGGAACCGTTATTGCAGCCTGATCAGGGAGCACAACCATGTTGGCGCCGAGCTCAATACCTGAGATAACATTGGTCTCGGTCGGATCAGCCTCGTTTACGAGAGCGCCTGAAAAATACACATCGGCCATTTTCGGCAACGGGTATTTATTCGGCGGGTTTTCGGCAACCCAGAAAGTGCCCGAGCGGCCATCTTCAAGCGTAACTTCAAGACCGCACACCGGCGGTGTAATATCAAGAACGCGCACATCGGCAGCAATGCTTGAGTTAGCAAACGTAGCCCGTGTTTTGCCGGTTTCGGGCGAGGTGTAACGCATCTTTCGCCCGGCGTAGCAGGTGATGGCACCTTTGCCGGTCGGATTAATCGGGGTTATCACCATCTGATTGACCGCCAGATCGTGAGAGGCAGAAGCCGGGATATTGCGGTTCTTTTCCCAGTCTATGAACAGCCAGGAGATGGCAGGGTTCCGGCTCCAGGAAGGACTCGGAATCTCCTTGCCATTATAGGTTGCGGGCGGCTCAGCGTCGAACAGAGCGGTTTCGGCGACCACCGTCAGCGGTATGTCTTCGGTGAGGGTCGCCGGAATCGCTTCGCCGTTTTCGAGATAAATTTTCATCGGCAGAACCGGGCTGAGATCAACCGGGTGTTCGCCAATGGTAACACCCTCGAGCCATGGAGCTTCGGAGGATTTTTTCGCATCGCCCGATTCTTCGGCAACAGCAATAACAGAACCGGCCAGCAAAAAGATAAATGCGGTGAATAAAAGGTTTTTCTTCATGCGGCTACCCGATTACTGGTTCTTGCCGCCTTCAAATGCAGCTGCGGTGTTAACTACATAGAGGGGCATTCTAATGGTTGTGACGTTGCCGTCTTTATCGGTGGCAGTGGTGACAAAGACATATTCGGGTTCATCGGGATACTGGTCACGCGGATAGTTG
>JAKQKW010000074.1 GCA_029560455.1 Candidatus Rifleibacteriota bacterium | reverse complement strand
TGGTGGCGACAATTCTTCTGAGCGTGAATTCGAGCATTGTTGAACCTTCGGGTTATGAATTTTACTGCAACAACTTACAACATGCCGGGCGTTTCATCAATCCCTGACGCTTAAAGTCAGACCTTTGTCACAGAAAAACATTGGTGAGAAATCGATATGGTTGACCTTGGCGCCGGTGAGATAGCTTTCACTGCAATGCCAGAGATAGATCCAGGGGGCCTGTTCGGCGACTCTGCGATTAATACGGTCATAAGCTTCGGCACGACGCTGGGCATCCTGAATCTTGACAGATTCATCGAGCATCAGATCGACTTCGGCATTTTTGAAGCGGGCGCGGTTGCCACCTGAACCCCAGTTTTTCGAATGAAACAGCGGGTAAAGAAAGTTTTCGCCATCGGGATAATCGCCAAACCAGCTCATATAAAAGGCCGGAGCTTCGCCTTTGGCGACGGCGTCCTTGAGAGCGCTCCATTCCATGGGTTTGAGGTTAACGACGACACCGTGTTTTTTCAGTTCGCCCTGCAGCAGGCGGGTGATTTCGAATGCAGACTGTGATGAGCGCTGGTAGAGATCGAAAGTCAGGGGGCGGGCCCTGGTGTAACCGGCTTCTTTAAGCAGTCTTTTCGCTTCTTCGGGGTTGTATGAGAGGCCGGTCGGAGTGGTTGAATAACCTGAGATTCCGGGGGGAATACTGCCGTTGGCAGGCACAGCGCGGCCCTGATAAACGGCGTTGATGATTTTGTCGCGATCAACCAGCATATTCAGAGCTTTGCGCACTCTTACATCTGTAAATGGCTCGGTCTGATTGTTGAAACCAACGTAAAAAACGTTAAGGGCGGGCACATCATGAATTCTGGTGGCAAATTCGGGGTCGGCCTTGAACCTTTCGTAGTTGGCCGGATAAAGCTGCAGCAGATCGAGGTTGCCGCTTTCGAATTCCATTTCGGCTTTCATGTTCTCTGGGATAATGCGCATGTCGATTCTGGCGAGACTCGGCTTAACATCATGATAAGACTCGTTGGCAACCAGCTTGAGATAGCTGTCACGCACGCGTTCGGTGATTTTGAACGGGCCGGTGCCGGCGGGTTTTTCGAAAAAACTGTGATCATGAATGGCAGTTCTGCTCTCTGAAGGCAGAATATAGCAGGCCGGCATGGTAAGCAGGCTCAGGAATGGAGCAAACGGGGCAACGAGCTTAACCGAAACCGTCTGATCATCGAGAGCAGTGATACCGGCAACGACTTTGCTGACGCCTTTCATGCGGTCAGCAGCGCCTTCGACCTTTTCGAGAACCCAGGTGCGCGGCGAGCCGACTTCGGGGTCGAGAAGGCGGTCAAGAGAAAAAACCACATCGGCGGCAGTGAATTTCTGGCCGTTGTGGAAAGCAACATTCTGTTTCAGCTTGAAAATGAATTCTTTGCCGTCGGCAGCAACACTCCAGGATTCAGCAAGATTGCCAACCAGACGCATTTTTTCGTCATAGCGGACCAGGCCGTCAAAAACCTTTGCCTGAACGGTGGCTTCATTGACGTCGACACCACGGGCCGGGTCAAGATTTGCCGGTTCACTTGATAGATAGCTGGAAAAAGTACCTCTGAAACTGACCGGGTTGGTTTCGGCGGGAGCACTCTGCAGCAGACTGGCTACCAGAGCCATTATACAGATAAATACCGTCGAAAAGAGAATACGTTTCATGTTGCCACCTGATAAATAGATTTTTTTCTCTTTTCAGTTAATCGGCAGGTCAGGGCTTTTGCTTTAATTCTGCATGAATTTCTTCGCCGTCGATGGTCAGAACTGCCACCGATGCCGGCAAACCGCCCCGTGGCAGGGTCGGGCTACCGGGGTTGATTACGAGAAGATCTTCTTCCTGGCTGATCAGAGCGATGTGCGTATGGCCATAGACCATCACCCTGGTCTGCGGCTCAACGGCCCGGCGCGCGGTTGTGGCGTTATGAGCAACGGTCAGCAACCCGCAACCGATATTTATTGAGCGGTGTGCCGGGGTATCAAAGGCTCCGCTGTCGCAGTTTCCCCGCACGGCATAGACCGGAGCGATCTGCGAGAGCTTGCCGAGAAGTGCCGGCACGCCGACATCGCCGGCATGAACTATCATCTGGGCGTCAGCGAAGGCTTCTTTGATCCAGTCAGGGGTATCAAGATTTTCGTGGTCATGCACATGCGTATCAGAAAGTATGCCGATCTTCATTTTTTTTGCCATTAAAATCTCCAAACTTAAACCAGTTCATACAGGTGCGACGGCCCGGTCTATCAGTCGGGTTGCTCTCTAATAGTTGAAAAATATTCAGACAGGTCGAAGCTTTGCTGGCGGCCTGAGATAGAGTTTTATAAAATCTGCCGAATTCAGGAGAATGAAAATGTCGCATTACGTATTTA
>JAKQKW010000059.1 GCA_029560455.1 Candidatus Rifleibacteriota bacterium | reverse complement strand
ATTTGGCGAACGCGGCAGCGGCGGTTTCATGTCAAAACTGACCACCACCATGGCCGTTATTTTCATGATCACCTCTCTGATCATCGCCGTTTATGTTCCGAGATGGGAAGAAGCCTCTCCTTCAGCTCAGTATTCAGCGCCCTCTATGCCGATGGCTCCCGCTGCCATGCCTGGCCTGCCGATTCAGGTTCCTGAAACCGGCGCTGCTCAGACTGCCGCTCCCGTAGCTCCGATTGCTCCTGTAGCACCGGTTGCCGTAACTGCTGAGCCAGTTGCCGCCCCCGTAGCTGCTCCAGCTCCGGTCGCCGCTCCGACTCCCGCTGCTGGCGAAGCTCCAGCCGCCCCCGCCGCCGGGACCAACTGATAATTCAAGTTCTGCAATAATATAAGGGGCTGTTTCACAAAACCGTGAAACAGCCCCTTTTGCTTTCCCGGAAACAGTTCATCATTTAAAATCGCGACATTAAAAAACCTGATTGCCGCCGCAAATATATAAAAGCTCTTTGAAAATTTCTATAAAAAGGCGCAGAGAGAAGCCGGGATTACTTTTTCGTAAGCTTGTGAGCGAAAGCGAATCGCTGGAGAAAAAGTAACCCGGCTGATAGGCTGCGCCGACGAATCGTTGAGAAGTATTCAATGCGCTCTTGTATAGTAAAAGCAGTAAAAACAGAAAAAGCAACGAAGACAATCAAAACAGCAAAATTTGAACCGTCGTGAAATTTTTCACGAAAATTAGCTTTTGCCTGCCCGCGCGCCCCGATATCTGCCCGGTGTTCCCGCGGTTGTATTTACTGTTTCTCTTCGAATGATAATTTCAGATCGATGGCACAGGCTTCTTTCAGGCTCAGACTGGCTGTACGGTTTTTCGCTTCGAGCAGTGCCGCCGTAACCCTGGCGACGTTGCCACCGGCCAGATGATGCGCTTCGAGGGTTGGCAGCAGATCTTCCTGATTATCAAGCTGCAGATTAACTCCAGCCTTGAGTAGTTTGACAGCGTTAAGCACGATCAGGTCAGGGTTAACCCGCCGAAACCGCATGCCGATCAGCGCCATCGGCGTGACTGCCAGTTTGACTTCGAGACCCTTGAATATCAGGTGCAAACGGATATACCAGAGCAGAAAAAGAACGAAAAGTATTTCAGGAACCAGCATCAGCAGTATCAAAGTTAAGGGATCCATGCTTTTTTCCTTTACAGATCATAAAAAGAGACCGGCCGATTTTGCTTCGACCGGTCTCTGCTTGTCAGTTCAAATGCTGATTATTTGCCTTTTTTGATGTTGTAGAAGCTGCCCAGGCCCATGAATTTGGCATCGGCTCCGAGTTCTTCTTCGATCTTGAGCAGGCGGTTGTATTTGCAGATACGGTCGGTTCTTGAAGCTGAACCGGTTTTGATCTGACCGGCGTTGGTGGCAACGGCGAGGTCGGCAAGGGTGGTATCTTCGGTTTCGCCTGAGCGATGTGATACAACGGCTGTGTAACCGGCGCGTTTGGCCATTTCGATGGCTTCAAGAGTTTCGGTGAGGGTGCCGATCTGGTTGAGCTTGATGAGAATCGAGTTGGCAACGCCCTTATCGATGCCCATTTTCAGGCGTTCAACGTTGGTGACGAACAGATCGTCGCCGACGAGCTGAATCTTGCCGGCGTTCTTCTTGGTGAGGTATTCCCAGCCCTTCCAGTCGTCTTCGGCCATGCCGTCTTCGATCGAGATGATCGGGTATTTCTTGGCCCATGCCATCCAGTAGTCGGCCATTTCTTCAGAGGTCTTTTTCGATTTGTCAGACTTCTTGAAAACATAGTGGCCCTTTTCATAGAATTCGCTGGCGGCGGGGTCAAGAGCGAGGAAAATGTCTTTTCCGGCTTTGTAGCCGGCTTTGGCGATGGCTTCCAGAATCAGTTCCACTGCTTCTTCGTTCGATTTGAGGTTCGGAGCGAAACCGCCTTCATCGCCGACGGCAGTGTTGTAGCCCTTGGCTTTGAGAACGCCTTTAAGAGCATGGAAAGTTTCGACGCCCATCTGCAGTGCCTGGCTGAATGATTTGGCGCCGGCGGGCATAACCATGAATTCCTGGAAATCAACGTTGTTGTCAGCGTGTGAGCCGCCGTTGAGAATGTTCATCATCGGAACCGGCAGAGTGCAGGCATTGGCGCCGCCGATATAGCGATAAAGGGGCAGGCCGGCAAATTCAGCGGCTGCCTTGGCAACGGCGAGTGATACGCCGAGAATGGCGTTGGCGCCGAGTTTGCCTTTGTTTTTGGTGCCGTCCATGGCGATCATGGTGGCATCGATCATGCGCTGTTCGGTAGCGTCCATGCCTTCGAGTTCGCCGGAAATGATTTCGTTAACGTTTTCTACTGCTTTCAGGACGCCTTTGCCGTTGTAGCGTTTCTTGTCGCCGTCGCGCAGTTCAACTGCTTCGTGTTCGCCGGTAGAAGCGCCGGAAGGAACGGCGGCACAACCATAAGCGCCGCTTTCGGTAATTACTTCGACTTCGATAGTGGGATTACCACGGCTGTCAATGATTTCACGGGCCTGAATAGCATCAATAATAGACATGAAAGCCTCCTGAAAAATATTGTTAGATAACCTGAAAACTGCCACAGTCTACCACATTCGCC
>JAKQKW010000054.1 GCA_029560455.1 Candidatus Rifleibacteriota bacterium | reverse complement strand
AAGTCATTCAGGTAAACGATGCCTACGACGACGACGAACTGCGCGCCATTACCGTCGGCCTCAAATTCGACAAACGCTGGGATAAGGCCAATAAATTCCGCACCAGATCGGTTCTGGTCGCACCGCTCGACTTTAAAGGTCACCTTCTCGGGGTTATGCAGCTGATCAACAAGCTCGATGACGAAACCTTCACCAACTTTGATCGCTCGGCCTGCCAGAAGTTCGCCCGCACTCTCGCCCTGGCGATGTTCAACGTTCAACGCCTGGCCCAGACCAGAACCATGCCTGGCAAATATGATTACCTGGTGCTCAACAACAATCTCACCCAGCAGGAACTCACCCAGGCAATGCAGATGGCACGCACCATGCGCGAACCTCTCGAAAAAGTTCTGCAGGCAAAATTCAATATCGACCGCGGCACGCTCAACAACGCCCTGAGCTTTTTCTACAAGAAGCGCTTCGTGCCTTTCCAGACCGATATAAAGATCGCAACCCCTCTGCTTGCCGATGTTAAACCCGATTATCTGCGCAAACATTTCTGGGTGCCGATAATTCTCGAAAACGGCGAAACCGCTGTTCTCGTAACTGATCCCACCGAAATCGACCGCATGGATTCTGTTGCAGCCGTAATGCGCGGCAACCGCTACACCCTGCTGATCAGCTCCCACGAAGACATTCTCAGATTCATCGACCACTGGGAACTGGGCGGCGCCAGCCAGCAGCCCGGCCGGGCAGCAGCACCCGCAGGCGCCCCATCTTCTCAGCCGGGCAGGCCCGTTTCCGGAAAAAGCGCGACCGGCGCAAAAGCTTCGCAGACTCAGTCAGGCCGCCAGGTCGACGCCTACGATTCCATGATCGATGGCGATGATGCAGAGACTGACGGCACTATCGTCAGACTTGCCAACCAGATTATCGAAGAAGCCTACACCCATGGCGTTTCTGACATTCACATTGAGCCCTGCCGCGACAAGGAAACCCTCGTCAGATACCGAAAAGACGGCTCATGCTACACCGCCAAAACCCTGCCGTACAATCAGGGTGCGCCGCTGATCTCGCGCTTCAAGATCATGGCGAACATCGATATTTCGCAGCGGCGTATTCCGCAGGACGGCAAAATCAGAACCAATGTTCAGGGCCGGATCGTCGAACTGCGCGTCGCCACCATGCCGACTGTCAACGACCAGGAAGACGTCGTGCTGCGCATTCTTGCCAGCGCCGAACCCTGGCCGCTCGAAAAACTCAACCTGATGAAACCGACGATGAATCAGTTCAAAGTCGCACTTGAAAAGCCATACGGCATGATTCTCGTCGTCGGGCCCACCGGCTCGGGCAAAACCACGACTCTGCACGCCGGCCTCGGCTATCTCAACCACCCGCAGAAAAAAATCTGGACTGCCGAAGACCCGGTCGAAATCACACAGTATGGGCTGCGTCAGGTTCAGATCAACAACAAAGCCGGCCTGACCTTTGCGGCAGCCATGCGCTCGTTTCTGCGCGCCAACCCCGACGTCATCATGGTCGGCGAAATGCGCGACATCGAAACCGCCAGCATCGCCATCGAAGCCTCGCTGACCGGCCATCTCGTGCTTTCGACGCTGCACACGAATTCAGCGCCCGAGACGGTTAACCGCCTTCTCGACATGGGCCTCGAGCCAATCTATTTCGCCGAAGCCCTGATCGGAATCATGGCGCAGCGCCTGGTCAAGTCATTCTGCCCGGCCTGCCGCACGCCGCATACGCCAACTTCCGAAGAAAAGCGCACCATTATCGAAGAATTCGGCCCGGAACTATGGAACCAGCGCATCAAAGTGCCGCTCAACGAATGGGAAAACCATTTTAAAATGTACAAGGCCAACGGTTGCGAAAAGTGCAATTACACAGGCTACAGCGGCCGTCTTGGCATCTATGAATACCTGCACAATTCAGATGATCTCAAACGCCTGATCCACAATAAGGCCAGAGTTGCCGAGATTCGTCAGAAAGCCATCGAAGAAGGCATGTGGACCCTGAAAATGGACGGCATCACCAAGGTTCTCAAGGGCGAAACCTCGCTGCAGCAGATAATGGCCGCCGCCATGAAGTAATAGAACTGCCCGCCGCCAGTTCTTTAAGCTGGCAACGGGCAGTTTCTGCAAACGACGACGCCGTTTACTCGCCGGCGATTGGCTGGTCGAGGTGACCAGCCCTGACAACCTTATATTCACCGGTCTCAGTATTGAGATCGTAAATATTGAAGTTGGTTTTAATATCGAAACCTTCGGTATGAACCGCAAAATTCACTGAGGCCGAACCCTTGACTTCGCAGCTGCGGATGCGGTGAAACACATAACATGGCCAGACCAGCATGGCTGCACCATCATAAGCAAGCTCACCATCGATAACGATGCGATCCGGGGTAACATCGACCTTGAGAACGCGCCCGAATTTCTTTGTGTAGATCTCGACATGGCGCTCACCATGCAGAACCATCAGATTGTCAGCCTGGTAAGGGTGCATGTACCAGGGCCGTTTAACTTCACCAACCGGCCCGGGCGAAACCGCACCGGTAGTATGAATAACCCGGTCAAAGGCGTCAACGCGCGGTAATTCCTTCTTGTCGAGGCAGTCAAAATTCACGCCGGGTGTGCGACGCAGAACCTTCAGCGGGATAATCTTATAAAGGCCTTCTATTTCCTGTGCTACTTTGGTTGCCGGCATTTTATCCTCCAGAAAATTTAATCACATAATTAACCAGAGTATTATAACACACAGAATTAGAGAGCAAACCTAAGCATATTTTTCCTGAGAATGTGTCTTTACCCGAATATGCAACGAAATTTCATAAATCAGACAGAGATATGATAAAATCTGCATTAAGGGTTGATGCACCGGCGAAATTCCGGAGCCAAACAAAGAAGCAGCGTAAATGAGCGTTAAAAGGGCAAAAATCAGGTTCCTGCAGCAGGCGGTCAAACAGCTTATTCTGTTTTTTCTGCTGCTGACATTTCTTGGTGCAGCTTTTGCTGATACCGAAGAAGTCCAACTGCTCTCCAATGACGAGAAGGCATGGCTGAAAAAGAATGCGGCACATCTGCAGCTCTGGTTCAACGACAACTTTCCACCGCTCGAATTTTCAGACAGCAACCAGGAATTCACCGGTCTTGGAGCCGATATCATCAGATCGATCGAGAAAGAAATCGGTTTCACTTTTCCGCAGGTACTCTGCCACGACTGGAACAGGCATCTGGCAGCACTGCAGACCGGCGAATGTGCAATTGCGCCTACTATTGTCGAAAATGAAGAGCGAGCTCGCTATGCCTATTTTTCTTCTGCCTATGCTCAGGTGCCTGTTGTCATCATTTCAACATTGAATTCTGGCTCAAAAAAAACTCTCAGAGATTTTGCCGGCAAAAAAGTTGCAGCCGTGGCAGGTTATGCCACCGAGGGCTATCTTAAAGACTTCAAAGAGGCAAAGCTTGAAGTAGTAACCGTATCAGACGTCACAGAAGGCCTGCAGGCCGTAGCATTCGGCCAGGTCGATGCTTACATAGAAAATCTCGCGGTCGCTTCATATTACATCAGCCATCACGGAATCTCGAATCTGAAAGTCGTCGGAACCACAGACTTCAACTTCGTTTTCCGTATCGCCGTCAGCAAAAAATACCCTCTGCTTTTTTCTGCCATTCAGAAAGGGCTCGCCAGAATTGCGCCAGAAGAGCTTGCCAAAGCCAGAAAACAATGGATAACGCTGCGCGTCGAGCATGGCATGTCTTCCGAGACCGTTCAACTTCTTAAAATTGCCGGCGTGTTTCTGGTTGTTTTGATTTTCAGTCTGCTGTTGATTTCGATACTGCTGAAACGAAACCTCAACGACAAGATGATCAAGCTTCAGGCCGCGCAAAAAGAGGCTTTAAACAATGAATTCAGATTTCGGTCTCTATTTATGCAGGCACCCCTGCCACTTGTCGAGGTGGATTCTGACAACCGGGTCCTCAGTCTCAACAATTCTTTCGAAGAAACTTTTGGATATAGGGTAGAAGATTCACCCACCATCGACGACTGGTGGCCTCAGGCCTACCCTGACCCGGCTGATCGCCAGGACGCCATGGAGCGATGGGCTAAAGCGATTGCGACCAGCGAAAACGGCAGAATAAGGGCCGAAGAGTATGAAGTAACCTGCAAAAATGGAGAGAAAAAAAAGATCATGATCGGCGCCAGTATCATTGGCGACCGCCTGCTGGCGACTTTTTTCAATATCACCGAGAGAATAAAAGCCGAACAGGCGCTGCGTCAGAACGAAGAAAACCTGCGTGTCACTCTCGACGCTCTCAGGGAGGCGGTCATCGCAACTGACATGCGCGGCATTATTTCCCGCATTAACCCCGCAGCAGAGAAACTTACCGGCTGGAAAGCCGATGCCGCAATCGGTAAACCAATATCAGAAATCTATCGCCTGGTCGACCCGCTCAGTCACCTGCCGATTGAAAACCCCGTAAGCCGGTTCATCGACGCTCAAGTCGATTCGGAGCCGACAGGGAATGCCCTGCTGCTTGCCGCTGATCACAAGGAGTATCTGATAAATTCTTCATGTGCGCCAATAAAAAATGACGCACACGAGCTCATCGGCCTGGTTCTCGTTTTTAGAGACATTACCGAAGAGCAGGCACTTCAGGAACAGCTGCGACAATCACAGAAAATGGACGCAATCGGGCAACTCGCCGGAGGCATCGCTCACGATTTCAACAACATGCTTGCCGGCATAATCGGCGCGGCCGAGCTATTGCAGACGCTCCCTCAGCAGGAAACAAAAGCTGCCGGTTACATCAGAACAATTATCGAAGCCTCGAACCGGGCCTCATACCTCACCGCAAAGCTGCTGGCCTTTGCCAGAAAACAGCCGGTCCATCTGAGCCCTCTGAACGTGTTGCTGCCACTGCGTGAAGCTGTCGAGCTCTTTCAACGCACGGTCGACAAGCGAATCAAGATCACATTTGAAACCACAGAGGAAAACCTGCCAATTACCGGCGATTTTCCGCAGCTGCAGAGTGCCTTTCTCAACCTGCTGCTTAATTCTTCGCAGGCAATGCCAGAAGGTGGCATCATTTCGATATCAGCACAAAAAATATATCTGGAAAAGCCATTCCTGGCATCATCACAGATTGAAATTGCAGCGGGTCACTATGCCAGGCTCGAAGTTAACGATACTGGTTGTGGCATTCCGGCCAGGCATCTGCCACATATTTTTGAGCCTTTTTTTACCACAAAAGCACCGGGCAAAGGCACAGGGCTTGGCCTGGCTGCAGTCTTTGGCACCATGCAGCAGCATTCCGGAGCAATCGATGTCTGCAGCCAGCCAGGTGCCGGGGCCAGCTTCAGGCTTTTTTTCCCGATCATTACGCAGAAGCAGACTGCCGAAAAAAACAATTCAGGCCATCTGGTGAGCGGCAGCGGCACGGTAATGCTTGTCGACGATGAACCAATGATAAGATTCGTTGCCGGCAATATTCTTTCTGAGCTTGGCTATAAGACCATCGAAGCAGAAAATGGTCTGCAGGCAGCAGAACTCTTCAGAAAACATCATGAATCGGTCAGCCTGGTAGTTCTTGATATGGTAATGCCAGGCATGAATGGCAAAGAATGCTTCTTCGAGCTGAAAAAAATAGACCCGGCAGTTAAGGTTCTTGTTTCTTCCGGCTTTTCCGGAAACGAGGATGTTGAAACCATGAAAGAGGCCGGGGCCAGGTGGTTTATCAGAAAGCCTTTCACCGCGGCCGAACTCAGTCAGGCAATTGCTGAAGCGATTAGAAGCTGAAATCAGTCTTTGAGGGCACCGCTGGTTATTCCCTCGATTATCTGCTTCTGAAAAAGCCAGAATAGAATAATAAGCGGCAAAGAACTTACCGAAGCTCCAGCCATGAGAGCACCCCAGTCGGTTGCGTGCGGCCCCTGCGCAAAATAGGCCAGTGCCACCGGCAGGGTTCTTACAGATGCTGTGTCAGTGAAAATCAACGGAAATATGAACGAATTCCAGTTGACGATAGCGGTGTTGATAATAAGAACGGCAATGGCAGGCCTGCTCAAAGGGGCAACCACATGCCAGACAATCGCAAATTCGCTGGCACCATCAGCTCTGGCAGCGTCTTCAAGATCCGCAGGCAGATTTTCGATGAACTGCTTCATGAGAAAAAGATTGAAACCATCGACGCCAAACGGCAGAATCAGTGCCCAAAGAGAATCATACAGCCCGAACCTGACCATCAGATCCAGTAGAGGCACCATCAGAGTCTGTCTGGGTATCATCAGAGTTGCCAGGATGAGCCAGAAAAGAACTTTTTTGCCAGGAAAACGGTAGCGGGCGAAAGCATACCCTACCAGCAGAGAAAAAAACACATTGGCGATCAGAACAGCGGTCAAAACCACCACGCTGTTCAGCAGAAAACCCGGAAACCCGGCATCGCCGATTATCAGACGGTAAAATTCAAGGGTAAAACTGTCACCGCCGTCAGCCATACCTGGTTCATGCCGCATGAACGAGCGGGCCACCATATACAGCCAAGGGTACAGATAACTCAACCCCAGCGCGGTCAGCAGCGTCAAGGTTCCAGACTGTTTCCAGAAATGCGTTTTCATTGTCGAACCGCCTGCATAGCCCGCATCTGCAATACTGAAAAGACGAGTATGACAACCAGAAGAACAAAAGCCATCGCTGATGCATAACCCATTTCGTGATAACGGAAAGCGGTTTCATACAGGTGATGAACGAGTGTGTCGGTGCTGCCAACCGGGCCACCCCGCGTCAGCGTAAAAATCTCGGCAAATACCTGCCAGTTGCGAATCGTATTAACGGTCAGAATAAAAACAGTCATGTAACGGATCTGCGGCAATGTAATGTGAAAGAATTGCTGCCAGTCAGAAGCGCCGTCAACGTCTGCAGCTTCATAGAGTTCGCCTGGCACAGCCTTCAGGGCAGCAAGATAAAGAACCATATAATAGCCGGTATACACCCAGATATTCATCACAATGATTGCCGGCATTGCCAGCTGACTGTCAACCAGCCACGCCTGTGCCGGGACTCCGACAACAGCCAGTAAACGATTCAGAATTCCGACCGGTGCATACACCGATTTAAAAATAGTGGCAGTAACAACGATCGAAATGATCGATGGAAGAAAAAAGACCGAGCGGAAAAATTGACTGCCACGCTTCAGCGAATTGACCAGCAAAGCCAGTGCAAGCGCCAGAGCCGTAGTGACCGGTGTTGTCGCAACCACAAAAATCAGTGTATTCAGAAAGGCCCTGGCAAAATCCTGGTCACCCAGCAATCTCACATAGTTCTGCAGACCGGCGAATTTGAATAATGCCGGGTGAAAAGCATCGTAACTGCAGAAACTCAAAATTAACGAGAAAACCAGCGGGTAAAGCCAGAAAATCAGAAAGGTCAGGAGCCATGGCGAAAGAAACAACAGGGTTCTCTGCCCCTGTTCGATCGGGCTGGCCTTACCCGCAGATAAAAATCCGCTTATACCTGCCCCGGCAGCCCTATTCATATACAGCAGATAAATAGAGACAATCAGAATCGCCACGGCAAACAGCGAAAACAGAGCCAGAAGCCGCAAACCCTCCGGCTCAGAATGCCTTGAGGTCGCAACCGCATGCCCGCCAGCCGGCAATGCTGAACGGCTATATTCAACTGGCCTGCTGGCAAGTCTTTGCTCAAGCTCGGCATATCTGTCGCTGGCTTCCGCAAGAACTTTATCAGCCGGCGTGCCATACATGCCCTTCTCGACCGCCTCGTTGATTATTTTCTCGATTTCAACCCAGGCCGAAACCACCGGCGGGTGCCGGGCAGTTTTGATCTGCTCGACAAAAACCTGCATTCTCGGGTCAGAGTGAAAAAACTGGTCAGAGTAAGCCTTCTGGTCGGCCGGAAAGCTCACCATCGCCTCACGGGTAATCGGCAGGGTATTTGAAGCGGTCGCCAGAAAGCGTATAAAGCGGGCGGCGGCTTCGGGGTTGCGGCAACCTTTAAAAAGTGCGAGAACCTGGCCGCCGAGAAAGGAAGTCGAAACACCCCTGTTTTCGGCCGGACACGGCATCATGGCGACACCGAAATCCAGCTGAGGCGCATCGACAGGATATCTGGCAAAGTTCCATGAGCCTGAAATTGCCAATCCAAGCTTGCCAAGTTTAAAAGCCTCGTCGAGCATATCCTGCTTTTCGCAGTAACTGTATTCTTTCAGCTGCAGATAAAATTCAAGGGCCGCAAGCGTCTCCGGGCTGGCAAAAACAAAACGACCGTCGGGGGCAAGAATATGCCCGCCATTGCCCCAGACAAAGGGCATGAACTTTTTGTAAAGAATGTGCCCTTCGCCCGCATTCATGCCAAAACCATAAACACCAGACTTCGGGTCGTGAATAAGTCTGGCAGCGGCAAGCAGTTCAGCCCAGGTCTGCGGCGGTTTATCAGGGTCTATGCCAGCCTGGCGCAGCAACTGGCGATTATAAAAAAGGACCCTGGTGCTGACCAGCCACGGCAGGCCAAACACCTTGCCATTACTGGTAACCGCTTCCCACATCAGGTATTGCTGTTTTAAATCCGCTGTCTGACTGGAAATATCGATCAAAGCCCCTTCTGCCATGAAACGACCCATCCAGGTTGAGCCCAGTTCGCAGATATCAGGTGCCCGGCCATTGGCCATGGCAATCACCACTTTATCGAAGCCATTACCCCAGTTCATCTGCTCACTGCGAATCCTGATACCTGGGTTTTCGCGCTCAAAGCGTTCGATTACCGGCAGAATGAATTTCTGATCCCAGAAATTCCAGAATAGCAGTTCCTCGCCGGCCCCAGCACCAGTGCTGACCAGCATCAGTAAAAAAGAAACCAGCATTATGCGACAGTTTCGAAACATCGACCTTTTTTAGCAGCAACCCCCGACAAAAGCAAGCCATTTAATCGACCGGTGCAAGAAAAAGGCGTGTACCGAAAAGTCTTCGGTACACGCCCGGCTATTGAAATTGAAAATCAGTTACCGGCGGGAGCGGCAGGGGGCGTAAGCGTCTGGGTTGAAGAAGCTTCCGGGGCAGCCTTGTCGGCCGTTTTAACTGCTGGCAGAGTATTACAAGCTGCCGGCTTCTTCACTTCCATGCCAACAATCCGTTTGAAACCCGTTTTAGCACGGTTACGTATTCTGGGGTTGGCAATCGCACCTGTCAGCAGCGCCAGAACCAGAATCAGGGCGATATACAGACCCCAGGGAGTTTTCTTTTCGGCAAATGGGTCGTCAAAAGACCTTATGGCACCGGAAGGTAATTCGGCCATTCTGGTCAATGTCTTGCCAAACGCCATGTTTATCTGAGCACGGGTATTCACAGCCCAGCCATTGGCGTCGAGAATCGCCCCGAGGTTTCTCTGGCGCAGACGAAGAGCGGCCATAAGCATTGAAGGGCCAGAAATGAGAAGCAGAATACCAATGATTGCCAGCGGCATCTGCCACCAGGTAAGGCTCATAAAGCCAGAAACAACCGAAGCGACGGCTGAGCCGATGGCGGCCAGAGCCAGGCCGATAGCTGCGAAAATCCCGGCGAATTTGCCGGCATCGAAAGGTGGCGGCGGTGGCGCATCTGGTTTCGGCGCTTCAATTTTTACCCCTGCTTCGGCAACAGAAGTCGAAAGAGAATCAGTCATCGACTTGTCTTTTGAAGCGGCAAATTTTTCTATCTGCTCGTGAATCATGCGGCCAAGGCGCTTGTATGGTGCCCAGAAAGCCTGTCTTATACTGATCGGGTGATCGATGATCTTGACAATCGTGGCATCCCAGTAGTTGCCGGCACGGTCGACAAAAAGCCCATTGCGGCCTGGGGTGAGCTGATCTGAGTCACCATCGGTAAAAGCTGCGGCAATCGTCATTTTTTCTGATGATCCCTGTCTGACGCACTCACAATAAACCAGAAAGGTATTGCATGCGGCCGCCATGGCACTGTGTTTGGCAAGATCTTCAACCTTGACAACCAGATCGCAGCTCCGGCTGTCCATGAACAGGGTGCCGGCCTGAAAAACGGCCTTGTTTTTGCCGCCATAAAAGTCTTTAAAAACCACAAAATTACTCAGCAGCTGATAAATGAAGCGATAATAACGCACCAGACGGTCAACATTGCTGATTGCGTTGAATTCAGCCTCAACCGCTTTATCTTTTGCAATCAGATCGGCGAGATTTTTGCCGATCTCTACAGCAAGCAGTTCTTTAACTCTTACCAGACCAAGCTTTTCTACAACGGCACCGGCTTTCTGTGTCTGCCAGGCTTCGTAAGCGGCAAACCGGTTCTTTATGGCGAGCCAGCCTGACTCGGTCAATTTATCAGCGTCACCAGCATAGGGTTTCGCGATTTTGGCGGCAAATTCGTTGATCTCAAGAGCCCAGGCAGGGTTGACCTTCTCGGTCAGCGGCAGTGTACCCTCTGAGCTTACGACTGCCAGCGGCAATTCTTTCAGCTCAGGTGTAGAATTCGAAAGACTTTTTTTAAGAACCGCAACAAATTCGCTTTCGATACCGGCACTGGCGGCGGCAAATTTACCATCATAGGCTGCCAGGCGGCATCTGACAAAGTAATCATCGATACGCGGTTTGAGAGCGAGATAAAGCGATGCAAGTGCCGGAGTATCGATGCCGGCGAACATGATGTCAGCAGCTTTGTCTTCGGCCTGTTTCTGCCAGCCGACATAGGCAGATGCTTCGGCCATAAACTTATCAAGAAGCGCCTGAGAGATACCGGGCAGGCCGCTGCGATCAGTTTCGCTGCCGAGGCAGGCAATGATATCGGCAATCGCCTGACGGAGCTTCTCGTCTGAAGAGATATCGACCGGCACAATGCCATCACCATTAAAGGCGGTCGCGGCAAAAATCTTTTTGGTATCGGCAAGATCGCCCAGGCCGATAGAATTTTCCTGTGTCTTGCCGAGATTGTTGAGAATCTGCCGGGCCGAAGCATACAACGCTTTGCCCTCAGCTGTTTCCTGGTTGATGATGTCGAGAGGCATGGCTTCGGCCGGCTTAATCAAAACCTCAGGGTTCTTAACCATAGAACATACCCATTTCAGTGCGGCCAGCAGCTCAGGTATTTTAATGCGACGATCCTTGTCAGAATCGATGTAATCAAGGGTCGTTCTATCGAACTCAATATTGTTTGTCGGGCAGGTCATTGCCGCCCATAGCTTCGGGTCTAGCTGTTCAAGTGACCTTAAATCTTCTGCTGTCTCAAGACTTACCTGATCAAGACCGCCATAGCGAAAAAATTTCCAGCGATGCGCCCCGTTAGCTGCTGCCATATCCTTCTCCTTCAGAAATGAGTTACGTCATTCTAACTCAGAATCATACTTTATTAAACCAAAAGAAACTCACGAACAGCGGCGTGCAACCCAATGCCACCCTCATCCGGCATCAGAACAAAATTTCTCTCTGTACATTCCGGTGTGTGAAACTTGTTTCCCATGAATCCTCGCCCGGTTTTTTCGTGGCTGAAGTTAACAGAACCGTGGTAGATTTAGCGAAAATGAGGTGCTTTATGAAAAACGGATCTCACAAAAATTCGCGATTGTCGGTCGCTTTAATTGCAGCTTTATGCATTATTTGTCTGCAGATTCAATCTTTGTCGGGGCAGGAAAACGCTACCATGAACGAAAAATCGACCACACCGGCCATTATTGCAGTCGACCCGGGTCACCCCTCTGAAACCAGCAACGGTTGCGCGCACCATGGGCTGACCGAACTGCAGATATGCTGGGATGTAGCCCTGAAACTTGAAAAGCTGATAAATGATCAGGCCGGCCTGGAGGCCATCAAAACCAAAGACCGCGTCGACCAGATGGTAACCAACCGTCAGCGCGCTGAAATCGCCAATGCCGCCAGTGCTGCCCTGATGGTCAGGCTGCACTGCGATTCCGGCAAAGGCGCCGGCTGTACGGTTTATTACCCCGATAGACAGGGCACGGTCGATGGCGTAACCGGCCCGGCCCAGAAAGTTATTGATAAAAGCCGCACCGCAGCCGAAGCAATGCAGAAAGGCCTTGCAGAAACCCTCAAGCAGCACCTGCATCTTAACCCGATCAAAACCGATTCTGTCACCTACGTCGGCTCAAAACAGGGCGCATTGACCGGCTCAATTTTCTCGCAGGTGCCCACCGTCGTTATCGAAATGGTTTATCTCAACAATGCCTCTAATGCCGCCTTCATCAAAGAACCGCAGAATCAGGAACTGATGGCCGGAGCTATATTGCAGGGTATTCTCGCGTATGTCAGAAGCGAACCGGAAGAAACCGCCCAGATCGATGCAATCCCGACAATGGGCGCAGTCGTTACAGATTTAGATGCCACCTCAACTATTCCCATGCCCAGGTATTGCGTAAATTTTATGCAGATACCGCATTGCAAACGTGGACCTGAGCGCTGCCAGATATGCCGCGACAGGAATATCATGCGCTGGTGTCTTCTCGACATCGACCCACCCGACCAGGACCGCGTTCAACGGCCGGTTATTGAACTTGAAATTGCCGGCGAAAAGCACTTCAGGGTTTTTGATATTATAAAAGTCTTTGAATCTGAAGAAGATATGAAACAATACATGCTGAAAAATAAATTTCCGGATCGGACATGGTTTCCATGGCCGCCCCGGAAAAGTAAAAAGTAAACCCGGTTTTAGAAGAACAGCAGGGTGTCGAGTATGAAAACCGGAATCAGAATCAGCAGTGAATATGCGATGTAGCCAAAGAATGAAGGCATTTTGACGCCAGAGGCTTCTGATATGGTTTTGACCATAAAGTTCGGGCCATTGCCGATGTAAGTATTTGCACCCATAAACACGGCACCTGCACTGATGGCCCGTAAATAGACATTCGGTATGCCGACGACTTCCCTCATCATCGAAGGGTCTTTGGCTGCCATACCCTGGGCCAGCGAAAGGTCGGTGAGGTAAGTCGGCGCATTATCAAGAAACGATGACAGAGTGCCGGTTACCCAGAAAAACTGCCACGGCTGGGTAATTCCAAGTTCAACCCCGCGTTCTTTAAGAATGATCAGGGCCGGAATCATGGTTACAAAAATGCCGGCGAAAAGAATGGCCACCTCATTGATCGGCCCGAACGAGAAGCTGTTTTTAACGCGGCAATGCTGCGGAGTCAGGCGCAATGACATTACGGTCATGGCGATCATGACGATTTCCCTGGCGGGCGTCGGCATGAACACGGCAGAAATAATGCCGAGCAGAAACCAGGTATTGCGTTTTCCCGAAACCTTGACCGGGTCGATTTCTTCTTTGTCGCGGTTTATGGCCGATTCGGGTTCGAGGCGATAGTTATACGAATCGATCAGATAAAAAGCACCAAGCACCATTGCCAGATTCAGCAGCCACATCGGCAGCAGGCTGAGAGTCCAGAAAAACGGCACACCTTTCAAAAAGCCGAGAAAAACCGGCGGGTCGCCGAGAGGCGTCAGACAGCCGCCAAGATTGCTGACGATAAAGATAAAAAATACCGGAATATGCACGATACGGGTGCGCTGTGAGTTAATCTTGAGCAACGGTCTGATCAGAACCATGCTGGCCCCGGTCGTGCCGATAAAATTCGAAAGAATGGCGCCGATAATGAACAAAATTGAGTTGTTGCGCGGCGTCGCCCTGATATCGCCCTCGACCAGAATGCCGCCCGAAACCACAAACAGTGAACCCAGCAGTACAATGAAAGAAAAATACTCTTCAGCACTCAGAATCAGTTCTTTCTGCATCTGATGCGTGATCAGATAATAAAAAACCGGCAATGCAAAAAGACCGCTCAGCAAAGCCTTGTTGCGGTTGCGTTCCCAGAAATGCTCAAAAAGCAGGGGCGCCAGCGCGATGGTAAGCAGCCATGCTATGAAAGGTAAAACTGTGTAAAGCGGCATAAAAAACTCCTTGCGGCACTGAACAACTGAAGAAACGGACGGATGATACGCCTCTTTGCCCAAACCGCAAAAGTCATTTTCTGGCAGATTGCGGCGCTTCTAAATCTGCAAACAACCTGCACCATTTTTTTCGAACCTGTGCAAAGCATTACGCCCCTTTTATTCGATTTTCGCCATTTTTTGTCCTGCACAACTTTTGTAATGTATTTTTCAGGAAAAATTGCTATCATACCCTGCAAATATTTCAGATCGGGCAGTGCCGACAGAGCTTGGAGAGCAGTTATGATCGAAATCATCAGGGTAGCCACCCGCGAACAGATACAGACAATCGCCGCGCTGGCGGCCGAAATCTGGCAGGAACACTACACTCCGATTATCGGCGCCGGTCAGGTACAATACATGATCGGCCGTTTTCAGAGCCCCGAAGCGATAATGCAGCAGATCGACAGCGGCGAACTCGTCTATTTTCTCATTCATTTCGCCGGCAATGCCGAAGGTTACTTTGCAATTCAGCTGCGCCCGAACGAGGTTTTTCTCAGCAAGCTTTATTTGAGAGCGCGCATGCGCGGCCGCGGTCTGGCAGCCAGAGCCCTGCAGTTCGTCAAAGCGGTCGCCGCAGACAACTGCCTCAAACGCATCAGCCTGACGGTGAATAAAAATAACAAGCTGGCTTTGCAGGCCTACGAAAAGCTTGGCTTTATCAACGAAGGCCCCACCGTAACCGACATCGGCGGCGGCTTCGTCATGGATGACTACATTCTCGCCCTCAATATGACGAAATAATTGCCTGAGCAGCGGTCTGCCAGTCACCAAAACGTGGCAACCGCAGCGCCAGCTCGTCAGGGAAAAACTCAGAAACGAACAGTTGCCGCCCCTCAATCGGCAGCTGCAGCCACAAGGCATAGGCGTGCAGCAGATGATGTGGCGCTCCCATTTCTTCTATGTCTTCAGGGCCCAGCTGATCGTTGCAGCGCTTGATAAAATACAGCCCGTCATTGGCGTAGAGCTTATCGCCCACCAGCGGAAAACCTAGATGCGCAAGATGCGCCCGGATCTGATGCTTGCGCCCGGTTTCGAGCCTTACCAGCAGAAGACTCTCGTTGTCGCCGATACCGAGTCGAAAGACTTCACTGCGTGCCGCCTTACCCTCCCCTTCATCTGCCGGCAGCATTTTATAACGCACCGGTGGTTCGCCGGCCTCTTTAAGAGGCTGATCGATCATAACGTGCGACTGCGGGAAACTGCCGGCAACAACCGCCAGATAAAACTTTTCTTTGAGAATCTGACCAGGATCGCGCCTCAACCGACGGTTGGTGAAATTCTTTTTCATAAACAGCATCAGACCGCTGGTTTCGCGATCAAGCCGGTGCAGCGGGTTAAGGTCGGGCAGGCCTTCATCGCGGCGCAGAATTGCGGTCATTGTCTGAAAAATGAAACGGTGATTGCCGTGAACCGGCAGATCAGCCGGCTTGCTGACCAGAATCAGATTTTCATTTTCCCAGATCTTGTGATAACGGGTATCCAGGTCGCGTTCGTAAAAATCAGGAATGCAGAACTGCAGTTCATCACCGGGCTTGAGAATGACCTCGGGGGCGGCTTCCAGACCGTTAACCTTCAACTGGCCGCTGGCGATGCGGTCGAGCCACGCAGCGCGGTCGCAGTAGGTAAAACGCCTGGTAACCGATTCAATAAGGGTTTCGCCGGCCGAATGCTCGGTTATTGAAGTTTTGAGTTCGAGGCAGAACCTCATCTTCAGACCTTATCGAGATTGGTAATGCCGAACGGAATATGAACCGACGGAATACTCTTGCCCGATGCCGATTTGAGATGCACCATCTGGTCGTCAAAGAAAATATGCGGGTGCATTACCTCGAGAATTCTGCGTTTCTCGATGCCACCAAGAAAAAAGGCCTCGTCGATGTGCATTTTCCATTTTCGCAGCGTGTTAATGGCGCGTTCATGGGCCGGGGCACTGCGGGCAGTGACGATGGCAATGCGCAGAAACCTTTTATAGCCTTTTATGCGCCTTTCCTGCAGACGATCGAACTTCTGAAACACCGACAACTGTTTGAAAAGTTTGAAAAGCGGGCCCGGGTCAAGCGGTTTGTCGGCCTGCCGCGACTCAGATTCATGAAACTGGTCGATATCATGGCTTTCCTGGAACACTTTTTCGGCCTCGTCATCGACGAGAACGCCGTCAAAGTCAAAGGCGATACGCAGTTCGTCATCGGACATATCATCTTCGAAAGCGCTGCCGAGAACGGTTCCGGCCGGGTAACCTGCCCTGATAGCCTCTTTGACATCTTCGGCGCTGGCCGACAGAAACAGCGAGGCGTTGAAAGCCGGAATATACTTGATCGGCGATTTGCCGTTCAGAAAGCCGGCTCTGATGATTTCGAGATTGTAGTGGTGCATCGAATTGAAAACGCGCAGGCCGGTATCTGGGTCATTCTTAGACAGCAGCACCACCTCGATCGGCTGTCGACCAGGAAAACGCTTGTTTATCGACAGCAGGCGCCTGACGAAAGGAAAAGCGACCCCCGGCTTCAACGGCACATTCTGCTTCTGACGCTGGTATTTGCGGTAATTGTCGTAACCGCGTTCTTTAAAGACCTTGTCAGATTCGCTGAGATCGAACAGAGCGCTCGAGGCAACCGCTATAACAAGCTTATCCTTGATTTCGAAAGGCATATATTTCCACCGCCGGTCAGATGAGATAGTTCAGGGCGTCAGGCGCCGCATCGGCAGAATCGAACGAATTCTTTACGATATACAGGAGTGCATTGAATTTTTATACCGATTCGTCCGGCGCGGCCTATCTTCGATGAGTTTTCGTATAGCGAATCAGCCCTGCTTCTTTTCGAGTTCTTCCCAGCGTTCGAGCCAGACCATCAGATTTTCTTCGAGCTCGAGCAGGCGGCTGTGCAGTTGCCCGGAATTCTCACCCGATTTATAAAAAGACGGGTCAGCCAGGCGCTTCTGAATTTCTGAAATCTCGGTTTCGGCTGCCTGAATCATGCCCGGCAAAGACTGCAGTTCCTGCTTTTCTTTAAAGCTCAGCTTCTGCGGCCGGTTTTCGGAAGCGGCGGCCCTGGCCTGCTGCGCCTGCCGTGCCCTTTCTGCTTCCTGGGCTTTCTGCTGCGCGTCTTCAAGCACGCGGCGTTCGGCCATCCATTCGTCATAGCCGCCGATAATCTCTCTGACTTCGCCATTACCGGCAAAAACGACGGTGCTCGAAACCACATTGTTCAAGAAGGTTCGGTCATGGCAGATCAGCAGAACCGTGCCGCCGAACTCGACAAGCAGTTCTTCGAGCAGTTCGAGGGTTTCTATGTCGAGATCGTTGGTCGGCTCATCGAGAACCAGCAGATTGGCCGGCATGG
Organism: Candidatus Rifleibacteriota bacterium; assembly: GCA_029560455.1. The sequence goes on along the minus strand of JAKQKW010000054.1, from coordinate 2,152 downwards.
TAAACAGTCGCGCCAGCAGCACGCGGTTACGCTCGCCGCCGGAAAGAATGCTGACTTTGGTTTTTGCCCGCTCTGAATTGAACAAAAAATTCTGCAGGTAGGTAATGATATGAATACTGCGCCCGTTGACTTCGACTGTATCGCCACTGGGCTGCACGTTTTCCCAGACGGTTTTCTGCTCATCGAGCTGGGCTCTCATCTGGTCGAAATAAACCGTTTCGAGGCTCGTGCCATAGCTGACTTCGCCGGTAGCCGGCTGCAACTGACCCAACAGAAGCTTAACCAGCGTTGTTTTGCCGCAACCGTTGGCACCGACGACGCCGATCTTGTCGCCACGGCAGATTTTCAGCGAAAAGTCTCTGATGATCTGTTTATCGCCATAGGCAAAACTGATGTTTTTCGCTTCGATAACGTCGCGGCCTGAGTTAGCCGCCTGGCTGATCTGCATGTTGACCTTGCCGACATGCTGCCGCCGCTGTTTTCTCTCTTCGCGCATTTTTTTCAGCGCTTTGACACGGCCTTCGTTGCGGCTGCCGCGGGCCTTGACGCCTTTTCTGATCCAGACTTCTTCCTGAGCGAGTTTTTTGTCGAAGCGTTCCCAGTCTTTCATTTCGGCGGCAAGAACTTCTTCCTTGCGTGCCAGAAAGGTGTCGTAGTTGCATTCCCAGTCGTAAATACGGCCGCGGTCGACCTCGATGATGCGGTTCGCCAGCCGGCGCAACAGCATGCGGTCATGGGTAACAAAGAGAATCGTGATACCGGTGCGCAGAAGAAAATCTTCGAGCCAGGCGATTGTATCGATATCGAGGTGGTTGGTTGGTTCGTCGAGCAGCAGCACGTCTGGCTGCGAAACCAGGGCCGCCGCCAGCAGCACCCGGCGTTTCTGCCCGCCCGAAAGACTTTCATAGTGCCAGTCAGCGTCGATATCCATGCGCGAAATGATGCGGCCGATATCGTCGAGCAGCTTCCAGGCTTCGAGTTTGTCCATCTGCTGGCGCAGGACTTCGAGCTCCTCGGCGGCATCGGGACTGCCCGCTTTGAGAGCATTCTCAGCTTCGTGATAACTGACAATCAGTCGGCCGCTTTCGCCGAGGGCATCGGCGATAATGGCAAATGCGCTGCCCTGAAGATCCAGCGGAATATTCTGAGCGAAATAGGAAACCCGCACATCGGTGCCGGTCTGAACGGTGCCGGAGTCAGGCTTGACTTCGCCGGCCAGAGTGCGCATCAGTGTCGTTTTTCCGGCCCCATTGCGGCCAAGCAGGCAGATGCGCTGGTTTTTCTCGATCTGCAGGTTGAGGTTCTCGAGAATGACCGTACCGCCGAAAGAAAGGCTGACATTCTGCAGTGAAACAAGTGCCATTTCGCTCATTATCTCCAGAAAAGCGTAAAATTTCAGACAGACAGCATACTCTAAACCGCCCCGGCAGGCGAGAAAAATCTATATTTACGCACCTGATACAAGCTGACTGCCAGACAAGGCCGCCGAACCGGTAAGCCAGATTTTAATTATGCAGCGATCAATAATAATGGCCCGGGTGGCTGCGTGATGGTAAAATGCGCAGAGATAAATAACCGGAGAGTAACTGATGCATCGGCCGCCTGAGTGTCTTTATGCCGCTTTTGATACTTACCCTGCACCCAAAGGGGCGGCAATTCACATTCGCGAATTTTCTACCGCCCTGTTCGAGCATTTTGGCAACGGGCTGCTGCTGGCACTCGGTTCGCCAGAACTGCCGGCCTGGCAGTTCGAAGGCAACTGTGAAATACGGCGAATGATCTCTGATGAACACAACTTTCTCAGAAAAGCCGGTGAATTTTCACAGTTTGTGCAGTTTCATGCAGAGCTTCTGAAAAATGACCTCAGAATCGCTCATTTTCGCGATCCATGGGGCGGGCTGCCGATTTTGCGCGGGGTTGCATCGCAGTGCCGCACCGTATTTGAAGTCAATGCCCTGCCGTCGATCGAGCTGCCGGTCAGGTTCAGAAACATCACTTCGGTGGCGCTCGATAAAATCAGAAACATCGAAAACGAATGTCTGCAACGATCAGACGCGATAATCTGCCCTTCTGACGTCATTCGCAACTTCCTGATTGAGCGTGGCGTTGATGCCGGAAAAATCACTGTCATCAGAAACGGTGCGGTTATTAT
>JAKQKW010000050.1 GCA_029560455.1 Candidatus Rifleibacteriota bacterium | reverse complement strand
GGAAAAGGCCGGCTCGTTCATTCTGCCCGCCTGATCGCGGTTGGCACCGTAATTTTCAGCTTCGGCTGCGCCGTTTATGCTGGCCTGTTCCCTTCGATTCCTCTGCTCGACATCCCCGGAAATCCGGTGCATGTTCCGATTGCCCTGGGCTACGTTCTCGTGGCGCTTGGTCTTCGCCGAACCGAGAATACGATAAAGTTTCTCATGAACCCGGAGTCAGACAGACTGCCGCCGGTTACGACACTTGTCGAAATTTTTGGCGAAACCGAAGGCCTGGCTGTTTATAAACGTCTGGAGAGCAGCATCAGAGCTGCCATGCTTGAATTGTCAAAGTCGCGCGAAGAAACCCAGCTGAAAAAAGAAGAAATCAGTCAGCTCGAACAGGAAATAAGCCTCAGAAAAAAAACCGAAAATGAGCTGGTTATTGCAAAAAACCGCGCCGAAGAGGCCAGTCGCGCCAAATCAGAATTTCTCACAATGGTAAGCCATGAGTTGAAAACTCCCCTTACCGTTATCAGAGGCTACAGCGCTCTGTTAAAGAACAAAACTCTTGAAAAACTGGTCGAATCGCAAAAAATTACCGGTGTCGCCTGTGAGATCGAAGAAAATTCAAAGCATCTTGAAAAAATGGTGAATGACCTGCTTGAATTCTCAAGACTCGAAAGCGGCAGTCTGAAATATGAAAAAGAGATCTTCACCCTTGCCGAACCCCTCAATTTTATAAGATCTATCAGTGCTGCACATCAGCAAACCAGCGAATGCCGGTATACCGAAATCATACCCGATGAATCGGTCAAAATCGAAGCAAGCCGACAGGCTGTCGAACAGATCATCGCCAACCTTCTGGTAAATGCCTTCAAGTTCTGTGACAGAACCAGCGTGACTCTTGAGCTGAAAAAAGAGAACCACAACCTTGTAATAGCCGTCTCAGACAAGGGCATCGGCATCCCTGATGACCTTCAGGAAAAAATCTTCGAAGCTTTTTACCAGGTCAGCCTCGGTACCAAAAGAAAATTTGGCGGCATTGGCCTCGGGCTGAGCATTGTAAAAAAACTTGTGGATGGGCTGAATGGGAAAATCAGTCTTAAGAGCGCATCGGGTCAGGGCAGCCGCTTCGAAGTCGTGCTCCCGGTTGTGGTAGACTGAAAAATGCTCAGATGGAACTTTGACAACAGCTATGCCCGTCTGCCCGAAGGCTTTTATCAGCAAATCGAGCCGGTGCCGGTCAAAGCCCCCAGGCCATGCATTTTCAACACCAGACTGGCGAAAGAGTTGTGGCTTACAACCGAACCGGTGCCGTCTGAAACCGATCTGGCAATTCTTGCCGGCAACGCTGTCCCGGAAGGAGCCGCACCGCTGGCCCAGGCCTACGCCGGCCATCAGTTCGGCAATTTTGTCATGCTTGGCGATGGCCGGGCCATCGTTCTTGGCGAGCACTGCCCCCCCGATGGCAGGCGTTTCGACATACAGCTCAAAGGCTCAGGTCAGACACGCTATTCGCGCCGTGGTGATGGCCGGGCCGCTCTCGGGCCAATGTTGCGCGAATACATAATCAGCGAAGCAATGGCGGCGCTTGGCATACCCACAACGCGCAGCCTCGCCGTCGTCGAAACCGGCGAAACGGTACATCGCGAAAGACCTTTGCCCGGCGCGGTTCTGACCCGCGTCGCCGCCAGCCACATCAGAGTCGGCACTTTTCAGTATGCCGCCGCCTGTGAAAATCCTGAACTGCTGCGAACCATTGCTGACTACACAATCACAAGGCATTTTCCCGAATGCATGGATTGTGAGAATCCCTATTTGAGCTTCTACCAGAGAGTGATCGATCTTCAGGCAGGCCTGATCGCAAGATGGATGAACGTCGGGTTCATTCATGGCGTCATGAACTCCGATAACATGGCCATTTCAGGTGAAACCATCGATTATGGCCCCTGCGCTTTCATGAACGTCTTCAACCCGCTTACGGTGTTCAGTTCAATAGATTATCAGGGCCGCTACGCCTACGGAAACCAGCCAATCATGGCCCAGTGGAACCTGGCGCGGCTTGCAGAGGCCCTTCTGCCACTGCTGCACCCTGAACCGGCGCAGGCACTGAAACTGGCGCACGCGGCCATCGACTCGTTTCCGAAAATTTACCTGAATCACTGGCTGCGGGGCATGCGACAAAAGCTCGGCTTCAATCACCCGCTCGAGAATGATTCTGCCCTGTTCGAAGACCTGTTGAAACTGATGCGCGCGCACCGACTCGATTTTACCAACACTTTCAGAATGCTTTCTCACGCAGTAGTCCATACCTACCCGCCCGAACAGCTGCCGCATTCAGAAGATGCCGCCGCCTGGTATCTGGCCTGGCAGGTCAGGCTCGAAAGAGAGCAGGCGATCAACCCCGACTGGAACCCGGAAAAGGCACAGGCATTGATGCTGGCAACCAACCCGGCATATATTCCGCGCAATCACAGAGTGGAAGAAATACTCGCCGCAATGGTCGAAAAACGCGACCAGGCACCCCTTAACCTGCTTTTGAAAGCCCTGGCTAATCCTTTCACCGAGAAACCGGAATTTGAATTTCTCACAGAACCGCCCGGCCTGGCTGAGGCTGACTACCAGACCTTCTGCGGCACATAGGCCAGACAGCACAGCGGAGTGAATGAATTGGCAAATGCAAATTGATATTTGTCGCTGTTGTGGTATCCTGACAAAGCTGTAGTTTTACTCGCAAAATTTATGCATGAGGTGAGTATGAAGACGCTGATTGAACCTTTCAAAATCAAAATGGTAGAGCCGATCCGGCAGACAACCGAAAAAGAGCGCATCAAACTGCTTAAAGATGCTCATTACAACCCCTTTCTCATCAAAGCCGACAACGTGCTGCTCGATTTTCTGACCGACAGTGGCACCGGCGCCATGAGCGACAAGCAGTGGGCCGCCATGATCACCGGCGACGAAGCCTACGCCGGCAGCAAGAGTTTTTATCATTTCGAAAGCGTCGTAAAGAACATCACCGGGTTCAAGCACGTCATCCCGACACATCAGGGCCGCGCCGCCGAAAAAATTCTTTTCTCGACCGCTCTGAAAAAGGGTGATATGGTGCCAAACAACACGCATTTTGACACCACCCGTGCCAATGTCGAATATGTCGGCGCCGAAGCTGTCGATCTGGTAATCGACGAAGGCAAACAGCCGGCTCTGGTACACCCGTTCAAGGGCAACATCAATCTCGAAAAGCTTGAAGCCTTTCTTAAAAAGAATCATAAACACGTGCCGCTCGGCATGATGACCGTCACCAACAATTCAGGCGGTGGTCAGCCGGTTTCAATGGAAAACATCAAAAAAGCGGCAAAAATTTACAAAAAATACAAGGTTCCGTTTTTTATCGACGCCTGCCGCTTTGCCGAAAATGCCTTTTTTATCAAAATCCGCGAAAAGGGCTACGAAAACAAAACTCCGCTCGAAATAGCTCAGGAACTGTTTTCTTATGCCGATGGCTGCACCATGAGCGCCAAAAAAGACGGCATGGTCAATATCGGCGGTTTTCTGGCAATGAATGACGACGCCATGGCCGCCAACTGTCGCAATCTGCTGATTCTAACCGAAGGTTTTCCGAGTTACGGCGGGCTGGCCGGCCGCGACCTCGATGCACTTGCCGTCGGTCTGATGGAAGCCCTCGATGAAGAATATCTTCGCTACCGTCTGCGCACCGCTGAATATATGGGCGAACGCCTTCTGGCAGCGGGCATAGGCATCATCAGACCAACCGGCGGGCATGCGGTCTATATCGACGCCAAATCTGTTTATCCGCATATTCCGGCCGAGCAGTATCCCGGTCAGGTTCTCTGCTGTGAACTTTACCGCAAGGGCGGTATTCGCGGCGTCGAAATCGGCTCGGTAATGTTCGGTAAAAAAGATAAAAAGACCGGCAAAGAGATTCCGACAACCATGGAACTGGTCAGACTGGCTTTTCCGAGACGCGTCTACACCCAGAGCCATTTTGACTACGCCGTTGAAGCAATTATTGAAACCTATGCCGAGCGCAAAAAGGCAAAAGGTCTGAAAATAACCTGGGAACCGCCGTTTCTGCGACACTTCACCGCCAGATTCGCGCCGGTTAAATAATTCAACACCAGCCGCCCGGGAGCTTCTGCCCCGGGCGGTCATTGTAATGAGCAATAAAGAGAATTCAGATAAGCTTATCTGCAAAGAATGCCGGCAGTGTTTGCCGGAAAGTTTTGTGTTCTGCGGCTTCTGCGGCAAGCCCCTGAATGCCGGCAATCATCCCGCAAAGCCTCGCATGAAAAACGAACGCCGTGACGTGGCGATTCTTTTTGCCGACGTCAGCGGCTTCACCTCAATGTGTGAGAGCATGGATCCTGAAGACGTCTTTACCCTTATGAACGAGGTATTTGACGGCCTCGGGCGCGCTATCAACAAAGAGGGCGGACATATCGACAAATACATCGGCGACAATGTAATGGCACTGTTCGGGGCCCCTGTCGCACACGAGAATGATCCCACCAGAGCCTGTCGCGCCGCCATCGGCATGCAGAACTTTCTCAGGCAGTTTGCGGTAAAACTCTGCGAACGCACCGGGGTGATGCTGAAAATGCGCATCGGTATCAACTGCGGGCTGGTGCTTGCCGGCTACATCGGCTCAGAAGTAAAAAAAGAATATTCAGTTCTCGGCGACACTGTAAATCTGGCTTCAAGACTAGAGTCAAAAGCCCCGCCCGGCGGCATTCTGATTTCTGAGGCGATAGCTTCGCGCATTTCAGGTTTCAGCCTTGGCCCGGTGCAGGAACTCACCGTTAAAGGGAAAAGCCAGCCTGTAAAAGCCTTTGAAATTCTCGGCGAGCAGAAAGCCGGTCAGAGATTTAAAACCAGCAGGTTTGCGGGCCGGGCACGGGAATTGTCAAGAATCGGCAGACATCTGGCAAGACAGAGAGCCCCGTTTGAGCCCATGATAATTATCGGCGAAGCCGGTCTCGGAAAATCAAGACTCATTGAAGAAGCCATAAGACGTAACAGCCATTGCCATTTTATTTTTACTAACGCCGCTTCAGAAAGGCAAAATCAGCCTTTTGCCCTGTGCCGGCAGTTACTGCTTGAAAATCTGCCAGAACTCACCGGTAACGACAGGCTCTTCGTGTCTTCGCAGAACCTTGCCGGCTGGCTTGAAAGTCTGTCACCAGCCCTTTCAGGGTTTTCACAGGTATTTACCCATCTTCTCGAAATCAACAGCGCAGACAGCATACCACCAGAACTCGACCCGGCAGTTCTCAGGCAGACAATCGAAACAGGCATCGAACTGCTGCTCCGATCACTTGCCAGGCATTTCAAACCACTGGTCATCTGCATCGATTCGCTCGAATATGCTGACCGGGCTTCGCTTGATATTATCCGCAGAATTCAGAAAAAAAGCGAGGGGCTGCCATGCCACATTCTCGCTGCCTGCAGGGCTGTACCCACCGACTGTTTCGCGGGCAGCGGGTTCGACCTGCAACCCCTTGCAGAAAAAGCTTCGATCGACCTTTTGAAGTCACTTTTTGCCGAAAAGGGCAATTCTGAAATTTTTCTGCACGAACTGGCTTCCAGAGCTGCCGGAAACCCGCTTTTTCTTGAAGAATATGCCAGATGGGCCGCTGACGCCGGCAACCGCAATGAATCTGCCAGAAACAGTCTGCCTCCGACACTGCGTGCCCTGGTTGTCAGCCGTCTTGACCAGATATCTGCAAAATCCAGAGATTTTCTGGCGGGCTGTTCAATACTTGGCTGTGAATTTGAAATTCAGATTGTACGCAAAACTTCATCACCCATGAACGATGAAGAATTGTCAGAAACCCTGAATGAGCTGCAAAAAGCCGACCTGATCGAACCAGCCCAGCCACAGAACCCTGATTACTGGTATTTCAGACAAAAACTTGTCCGAGACGTCTGTTACGAAACAATGCTGATCAACGAACGCCGCAAGCTGCACCTTGCCACTGCGGCGATTCTGGTCCAGACTGGCGGCTACAAACCTGTTGCACCTGCAGTTCTGGCGTTTCACTACGAAAAAGCCGAGGCCTGGCCGGAGTCTGCCGGCGCAAAAATAGCGGCAGGCAATCAGGCTGCCGCCTTCGGCCTGAATACAGAAGCTGGCAGGTGGTTTTCGTCTGCGGTAGAAGACCTTAAACACTGCAATGAGAGCCCCGGGAGTCTAAGGTCTCTTTACTTTTCAGGCTTTCAGGGCATGACCCAGTCGCTGATCAAGCTCGGCAAAACAGCAGAGGCGGTCGACACGGCAGTTAACCTTGACCAGTTTGCCGAAACAACCGAAGAAAAAATCGAAACTGCCAGAATTCACGCTGAAATCGCCAGAATTCAGGGAAACAGTGAAGGCGCCGCCAGTTTTTTCCGACAGGCAACCGGCCTTTCTCAAAACCTGCCTCCAGCCAGAAAGAATCCCAGACTTTATCTGGAATATGCCGAATACCTGCTCAAACGCGGACTTTTTGAAGAAGCCAGAGAGGCTTCAGAAGCTTTCAGGCAGGCTTCGGGTTCATCGCCCACAGGGATTATCCAGTCCAATACCCTTTCCGGCAAAATACTTTATGCGGTCGGCGACCTGGCCGGAGCAAAAAACCTGTTTCTCAAGGCCTACCAGGAATCTCTGCAAGCCCCCGGAATAGCTGAAAAAGCCAGAACAGCCAATCTGCTCGGCAACGTCGAGCGTGACCTTGGCAATTACCAGAATGCCAGGTGCTACTATCAGGATGCCCTTGAAGCCTGGCAGAAAACAGGTGACGCCGAGTGTATCGCCGGAGCCAACAACAATCTCGGAATTCTTGAAATGAGCCTCGGCAATTTTACCGCAGCCGGGAAATATCATTCCGACACTCTCAAACGCTGGCTCGAGATTGGCAATGTGGCTGGCGCAGCCCTTTCGCAGACAAACCTCGCGATTCTGGCACTCGAAAAGGAAGACGGCGCTGAAGCCCTGAAATTTGCCGGCGAAGCCCTGAAAAATCTTAAAAACGCCGGCAACGAAATTCTTGTTTCGATTGTCAGGGTTATCGAAGGCGAAGCCCTTCTTGCTGAGCGAAAAATCAGACAGGCTGAAAAAACCTTCACCAGTGTTCTCAACGACTTTGTCCAGAACCGGGCAAAGATTGCACATGCCGGCGCCACACGAGGCCTTGGCCGGGTCCGTCTGCAGGAGGGAAAAACAGACGAAGCGCTGCAGCTGCTCGAAGAAGCTGTCAGCCAGTATCGTATCCTCAAACGCAATCAGGAAGCAGCCAGAACTCTGATGTTTAAAGGCGAAGCCCTGCTGCATGCCAATCGGTGCGACGAGGCACTGATTGTCATGCGTCAGGCAATGCTGGAGTTCGAACAGATGAAAGCGGGCCACGACCGCGAAAAAGCCGAAGCCCGCATCAGATCAATCGAAAGCGACGCCAATACCAAAAAAGAAACCGGCTGATTTTGCATAGCCGGGCTGAACGGCGCCAAGAGAACAGCCCAGACCGCCGGCCATCTTGTATTGCAGACCTACTGCCCATGGGGTTTTTGAAAAGTAATCGCCACGCGAAGAAACTTCGGCAATGGCCGAAAGATGACCGGGCAACTGCACTTCGACGCCACCATAAACCAGAGTGGCAGAGTCTTTTGCCAGAGTGTATTTTTGTGAACCCAGCCATTTGCCGATCCACCAGCCATCCTGTTTGAAGGTTCTGACGCCGAGATGCAGCCTGACTTCGCGATCAGTTCTCACATTCCCGATTTTTCTGGAAAAAGCCAGATTGCCGCCGGTACGCTCGATGTATTTTGAACCCTGGCGCCAGTATGCTCCGACGCTTCCTTCCCAGCCCGAGATATTCTCGTCCAGAAAACGGTAGCGAAAAGCCGGGCCATTGGCATCGACGACCTTGTGGTCGGTGCGATTGTCGAGCCCGGCATGCGAAAAGCCAAGCTCAAAACGGTCGCTGCAGCCATAGCCAATAAAGGCGCCCTTCCAGTGGACATCGTCTCCGACCCAGTCCTGGGTCGAAATGCAGGCCTGAATCGAGATTTCATCCTTATTCAATGTTCCTGAAGTCGGGTTTAAAAACATGCCCGGAACCCCGTCGATGGTAATCACGCCGCGCGTCGCCGCATTCTGAGCGGCAAAAACCGAAAAACTGCAGCAAAAAACCATCAACAGACAAAATACTTTAATAAAGCTGGAATATGACATTTATTCTCCCGTAGATTTGGTTAAAAAACACCTGCAACAGGCAGGTCGATCTGTGTTTATGTTGTGTCTGATATTATTTCCTGCCGTTGTCAGATTTTACCACATTCTATTCAACAACCTCATCAATTAAGTCATCCATCCGGTAATGAACTGTGGTAGACTTTTGCTTTGGGTTTCTGGCATTTTTTTACAGGGGAAAAACGATGTTCTCATACACACAGATGCAGAAAATTATCAAACAGGGTGTGCGCGGTGGCGCCGGCGAGGTACATTGCCGTGATTACATCAATTCATCGATGA
>JAKQKW010000028.1 GCA_029560455.1 Candidatus Rifleibacteriota bacterium | reverse complement strand
CAAAAGCTGCTGCCATGGTATGTTTGAGAAAGACTCAATTGTGTTCAATCAAATCTCATCTGAATGCGTTTTATCCAGGTTGGCAAATTTTGTTTTTTCGAGTATTCCAATTCTCTTTTCAAGCTTTCTTATGTCTTCTTTTCTTGCAACATCAAATGTTGTGAGAATTTTAATGATCACAGTCTCAACTTTTAAATCCATGTTGTTTTTTTCACGCTCGGATAGCTCTTTCAGGTAACTGACAAGTTCTTTTCCTTCTATTTCTGATAAGTGGCCCTGCCTGATAAGATCTTTGCCAAATTTCTCTATTTTTTCTTTGGTTAAAGACGCCAGGCCAATGCCGGTTAGAATGCCGTTTTTCAATAGTTCGATCATGGTTTTCTCCTGTTAAAGCTATCTTGTCTCCGGCACAATCGCCCGAGAAGCAATTCTATTTTCCCTATGCTGGTTCGTGCGCGATATCACCAGACGCATGGGGGGGATCATGCCTGGTCGGTTTTATCCCGCAGAAAGAAACTGAAGACAACAGGCACCAGAAACATAGAAATGATCGCCGAAGACAGAATTCCCCCTGCTGAAGCGATACCTATGTCGGTACGCAGTTCTGAACCAATGCCGCTGCCAAAGGCCATTGGCAGCATGCCAAGAACCGCAGCCAGAGTGATCATGATTACGGGGCGCAGACTGGTGCCGCACGCCTGCACCAGAGCCTGTTTTTTCGGTATTGCTCCTGTGGCCGTCAGATTATTGTATTCTTCAAGCATCAGAATCGCGTTGTTAACGACGATGCCAATCAGCATGACACCACCCATGAGAACAAAAATCGAAATCGAATAACCCGTAAGATACAACGCCCAGAGTATGCCAATCAGCATCGGGGGCACAGACAGCAGAATGATGGCTGGCATGGTGAATGATTCCATTATTGCAGCGAGAGTCAGTAATACGAGTATCATGGCGATTACGGCTGCCTCGGCAAGGTTCATCTGCGCATCATGCATCATTTCAACCTGGCCTGTCGGTTTGAATTCGTAGCCGGCCGGCATTGCTTGTCTGGAAAATTCACTGACGTAGTTCATGGCATTGCCCATTGGCAGACTTTTTGCCAGGTAAGACTCGAACTTGGAAATGCGCTGCTTGTCTTTGCGGATAATCTGTATGGGTGCAATAACCTTGTCGAGCTGGCCAAAATTGGTTAGTGCGATCTGCTTGCCATCTCTGCCGGCAAAGCTGAATTCTTTAACCTGCTCAGAACCGTCATTCTCGGCAAACTTAACCACAATGTCGTAATTGCGATCACCCTTTTTGAAGGTTGCTGCCTTTAAACCCTCGACATTGCCCCTCAGCGCCGTTCCCAGATTTACTGCTGCCATCTGCGATTCACTGAGAACATTACGTTTCGGAATGACTTTAATTTTCTTTTTGCCACCGCGCACCGTAGTATCCATGGAGGTAAAACCGGCAATGTCTTCGGCTTTGGTCTTTACGGTGGTAGCGATTTGATCGAGAACACTGAGGCTTTCTCCGCTGTATTCAACCTGCAGTGGAGCTTCGCTGCCGCCTGCCGGGCTCGGAATGCTGATTGTAACGATTGCATCGGTAAATGTGCTGAAGCTTTTTTTCGTTTTTGCGAGAAACTCATCGATAGAAATGCTTCGTTTGTCCTTGTCGGCTATTCTGAGCTTGACCTCTGCGAGATAAACCCCTTCAGAAGAGCGTCCAAAGCCGCCATCTACCTTGCCAACAGCGCTGAGAACGGAGTTGACATCGGGCAGACTTCTGGCGATTTTTACCGCTTCAAGGGTGCGCTGTCGCGTTTGCTCCAGGCCATAGCTGGTCGGAAATTCAAGCTTGACGCTGACATTGCCCATGTCTGCCGTAGGCATGAAACCGCCACCGATAATTGGCGCCAGCGACAGTGCCTGCGCCATCAGAAGTACAAATGCAATGATGAAGATGGCACTGGCGGCCATGTTGTTCTGCGCTATGGCAATCATATTCATATATCGCTGCGTCACCCGGTTGAACCACTTGTTGAAGCCAGTTTCCAGCTTTTTCAACCATCCTGAATCATTCGTGTCGTTTTTTAAAAGAATTGAGCTGAGCAGCGGAATGACAGTAAAAGACAGAAACAGCGATACTGCTGTCATGATCAACATTGTTGAGGCAAGCGGCTCAAGAAACATGCCAACCATACTTCCCATATTGGCGATGGGAAAAAGCACGACGATGTTGGTACCGCTGCTGGCCAGAACTGGCACTGTTGAGGCGCTGGTGCCTTCTATTGCCGCTTTTTTGGCGTCGCCAGTCTCAGCGAACCTTTTCATTATCGCTTCCAGCACGACCAGTGAGTTGGTTATCAGAATCCCAACCGAAAGGCCTATCGATATAAGGGTAGAGAGATTGAGGGTATAGTTAAGATACTGCATGAAAAAGAAGCCGATAATGATATTGAGTGGCATGGTTATGCCGGCAATCAGCAGGATTTTAAAGTTGTAAAGAAACAAAAAAAGAATAAGTGCAGTCAGGATAATTCCTTGAAAAATACTTTCCCAGGCGCTGTCAGCGTTTGCCTGAATAAATCTGGCGTCATCCGAAACCCAGTTCAGCTTCCAGCCTGCCGGCAAAGTCGCCGAAATTTTGGCGATGGATTTCTGTAAATTCTCTACTGTGGCAACGACATTGGCATCGCTGCGTTTGACAACTTTAATTGCGATACAAGGCTCATTTTCAAAGAAAGCGATCTGTCTGAGCTCAGCGGTCGCCATTTTTACTTCGGCGATGTCTTTGAGGAAAATAATCCTTCCGTCGCTTTTGTTGCTGATTTCAAGCTCTTTGAGGCTGTCGACATGTGAAACATCGCCGCTGAATTCAACGCCGATTTCAGTGCCAAGCTCTTTAATGCGCCCAACTGGAATTGTCTTGATTGCTGAGTTGACTGTATAGACCACATCCAGGGTTGTCAGGCCTCTGGCGGCAAGCTTTTCGCGGTCTATCAAAACCTGAACCTCACGCTTCGCGCCACCGATCAATTCGGCATCAGCAACGCCCTCGACGACTGTCAGTTTGTCTCTCAGGTAGTTGTCGGCATAATCGTAAAGTTCTTCTATTCTGGTCGGCCCGGTAAGCGCCAGATTGGCCACGGGCTTGGCATTGATATCGAACTTCAGAACCTTCGGGTTTTCAACGTCTTCGGGCATATCAGCTATTGCCAGATCGAGTTTTTCGCGCACGTCTGTCGCT
>JAKQKW010000027.1 GCA_029560455.1 Candidatus Rifleibacteriota bacterium | reverse complement strand
CAGGTAAGACTCGAACTTGGCAATGCGCTGCTTGTCTTTGCGGATAATCTGAATTGGTGCGACAACCTTTTCGAGCTGACCAAAATTGGTTAAGGCGATCTGCTTGCCATCTTTGCCGGCAAAACTGAATTCTTTAACCTGCTCAGAACCATCATTTTCGGCAAATTTAACGACAATGTCATAGTTGCGATCACCTTTTTTGAAGGTTGCTGCCTTTAAGCCTTCAACATTGCCCCTCAGCGCCGTGCCCAGATTTACCGCAGCCATCTGGGATTCGCTTAGGACATCGCGCTTCGGAATGACTTTAATTTTCTTTTTGCCGCTGCGCACCGTAGTATCCATAGAAATAAAACCGGCAATGTCTTCGGCTTTAGCCTTTACGGTGGTAGCAATTTGATCGAGAACATTGAGGTTTTCGCCGCTGTATTCAACCTGCAATGGAGCCTCGCTGCCACCTGCCGGGCTCGGAATGCTGATTGTAACTATTGCATCGGTAAAAGTGCTGAAGCTTTTTTTGATTTTTGCGAGAAACTCATCGATAGAAATACTTCGTTTGTCCTTGTCGGCTATTCTGAGCTTTACTTCTGCAAGATAAACCCCTTCAGAAGAGCGCCCAAAGCCGCCATCTACCTTGCCAACAGCGCTGAGAACAGAGTTAACGTCGGGCAGGCTTCTGGCAATCTTTACCGCTTCAAGAGTGCGCAGTCGAGTTTGCTCCAGGCCATAGCTGGTCGGAAACTCAAGCTTGACGGTTACGTTGCCCATGTCTGCCGTAGGCATGAAACCGCCACCGATAAGCGGAGCAAGCGAAAGTGCATGCAGCATAAGCACAACAAATGCAACTATGAACAAGGCGCTGGCGACTTTATTATTCTGTGCCATCGTTATCATATCCATATACCGCTGTGTCACTCGATTGAACCAACCGTTGAAGCCTGTTTCCATTTTTCTCAGCAGTCCTGATTCGTTCGTATTCTTTTTCAACAGAATCGAGCTGAGTAACGGGATGATGGTGAATGAAAGGAACAGCGATACCGCTGTCATGATCAACATTGTGGTGGCAAGCGGTTCCAGAAACAGGCCAACCATACTGCCCATATTGGCGATGGGAAAAAGCACGACGATGTTGGTGCCACTGCTTGCCAGAACCGGTATTGTCGAGGCGCTGGTTCCCTCTATTGCTGCTTGTCTGGCGTCGCCGGTTTCGGCGAACCTTTTCATTATAGCCTCTAATACGACCAGCGAATTGGTTACCAGGATACCAACCGAAAGACCTATTGAAATAAGAGTCGACAGGTTGAGCGTATAATTCAGAGACTTCATGAAGAAAAAGCCGATAACGATGTTCAGAGGCATGGTAATGCCCGCAATCAGCAGGATCTTTAAGTTGTAAAGAAACAGAAAGAGAATAAGTGCGGTCAGGAGAATGCCTTGAAAAATGTTTTCCCAGGCACTGCTGGCGTTCGCCTGAATGAATCTGGCGTCGTCGGAAACCCAGTTCAGCTTCCAGCCGGCCGGCAAAATTGCGGAGATTCTGGCAATGGAATTCTGCAGATTCGTTACGGTAGTAACGGCGTTTGCATCGCTGCGCTTGATAATTTTAATTGCGATACATGGTTCGTTTTCAAAAAAAGCGATCTGTCTGAGTTCGGCCGCTGCCATTTTTACTTCAGCAATGTCTTTGAGAAAGATGATTTTCCCATCGTTTTTGTTGCTGATTTCAAGCTCTTTGAGACCGTCTACGTGTGAAACATCGCCGCTGAACTCGACTCCGATTTCAGTTCCAAGTTCTTTTATTCGGCCTACCGGAATCGTTTTGACGGCTGAATTAACTGCATGGACAACATCGAGTGTTGTCAACCCTCTGGCAGCAAGCTTTTCACGGTCTATCAGAATTTGAACTTCGCGTTTTGAGCCGCCGATTAATTCTGCGTCGGCAACGCCATCTACGACTGTAAGTTTGTCTCTCAGGTGGTTGTCGGCGTAATCGTAAAGCTCTTCTATTCTGGTCGGCCCGGTAAGCGCCAGATTGGCCACGGGCTTGGCATTGATATCGAACTTCAGAACCTTCGGGTTTTCAACGTCTTCGGGCATATCAGCTATTGCCAGATCGAGTTTTTCGCGCACGTCTGTCGCT
>JAKQKW010000011.1 GCA_029560455.1 Candidatus Rifleibacteriota bacterium | reverse complement strand
GCAGCTGCATCTCAGCCGCAACGGCAGTCTGCAGACGGCTTCGGTTCTGGCGGTGGTCTCAAAGATCCCCTGGGAAATCGCCGACGACGAAAGCAAGGCAATGGTAAAAGCGGCACGGTTTCCGGTAACTGAGAAGAAGGCGATCGAGGTTGAATCGCCTGGCCCTGGCAATGTCGCTATGATCAGACTAGACTTTGAGCATGGTTCGGCGATGTTCACCGGCTTTGGCGAGCTTGGCGTGTCGCGCCGCAAGGTTGCAGCTCTGGCATATACTGCCGCCAATCTTTTCTTTGCCTCAGAAGCTGCAGTTGACGAGCATCTCGCCGACCAGATTCTGATTCCGATGGCGCTTGCCGGCGGTGGCAGTTTCACGACGACCGAGCCTTCGCTGCACACAACCACCAATCTGCAGGTAATCGAAAAATTTCTGCCGGTTAAATCATCTGTCAGCCAGATAAACGAAAAGCTCTGGAAGATTGAAATCATGTCCCTGTGAAACAGGAGGAACGAAAATGGAATGGATCAAAGATAAAAAAAGCATCGCGCCTGACGCGCATGTGGCGATAAAATCATGGTGTTCAGAACTCGAGCCTGACGCATTTAAACAGGCTGCCGATCTTGCTTCGCACCCGTCTGTCGATATGCATGTGGCATTGATGCCTGATTGCCATGTCGGTTACGGTATGCCGATCGGCGGCGTTATTGCCTGCGGTTCGGCGGTGATTCCGAATGCGGTCGGCGTCGATATCGGTTGCGGCATGGGCGCCATAAAAACCAGCATCATGTTCGACCAGCTCGGCGATATGCGCCAGATCAGAGCAATTCTCGACGGGGTCAAGAAGCTGGTTCCGGTCGGCGAGGGCAACAGCCATCGTCAGGCCCAGTCATGGGATGGCTTTGAGGCTTATGAAGCCGAAATCGATTGCAAAATGCCCGGCTGGTTCGAAAAAGACGGGTTCGGGCATGACCGCAAGAATCTCGGCACGCTTGGCGGCGGCAACCACTTTATCGAACTGCAGGTGAGTGAAGAGGGCCGCATCTGGATGATGCTGCATTCTGGCTCGCGCAATCTCGGCTATCGCATTGCGGCTTATTACAACAAGCTGGCGCAGCAGTTGAATGAGAAATGGCATGCGAAAGTTCCCGGTAAGGATCTGGCTTTTCTTCCGGCTGATGCTGACGAAGGCAATGCTTATATCAGAGATATGAACTTTGCGCTGCGTTACGCTCTCGAAAACCGGGCGCGCATGATGGCTGCTTTTAAATCGGCGCTGCGCGAGCATTTTCCTGAAGTTGCCTTCATTGAAGAAATCAATATTCATCATAACTATGCGTCCCGTGAGAACCACTTCGGCCGCAATGTCTGGGTGCATCGCAAGGGCGCAACTTCGGCCCGTCGTGATGAGCTGGGCATAATCCCGGGAAGCATGGGCGCCTTCTCTTATATCGTGCGCGGGCTGGGCAACCCCGAGTCGTTCACCTCGTGTTCGCATGGTGCTGGGCGCCGCATGGGTCGCAAGGAAGCCAGCCGCAACCTGACCCTTGATGAATGTAACCGCGCCATGGAAGGCATCGTTTTCGACCGCTGGCAAAAGGCTGGCGGCCATGGCAAAAAGAAGGGCGAAACCTTTGACTTCGGCGAAGCGCCGCAGGCCTACAAAGATATCGACACCGTCATGCGCAGCCAGAAAGACCTCGTTGAGCCGCTGGTAAAACTGCGCCCCCTCGGTGTCATCAAAGGCTGACACAGTTCCTGCCTGAAGAGACTGCTGTTTCAGACCATGGCATAGTTATAAGGGGCGGGGTTGAAATTCGCCGCAGTCTGGTTGAAATTTTCAGATTTACTTTCGGTTTAAAGCCGGCTACAATCAGCAATTGAGAGATTGTCAGCCGGCTCTGACCGCTGTTCTGGTGCAAGATAACCATGACTGGGAGGGAACTCATGCCCCGTATACACCGAAGTGCTTTGTTTTGCCTTGTTTGTTGTCTGCTGCTTTGTTGTTTTACCGCAATTGCCGATGAGGCAATGGAAAGCCTGATACAGAGCATGACCAGAACGGCTGATCCAGCCGAGCGCTCATCTATAGTCGAAAAGATCATCAAAAATTACCCCGAGTATGAAAAAACGGTAATCAAGGACCAGAAGGGCGCCGGCGCCCTCAAACAGGCGATAAGAGAGGTTGACGGTGAAGTTACCCGGGTAATTAGGGAAGTGGCTGGCGAAGCCAAAAGACGCAGCGGCGGCGCGGCTGGCACAGACCTTGTTCTCGTCGGCAGCCACGGTACCGGAAAAGGTTACACCCCAGGCGTCAGCGACCGTGACTTTATTCCGATGGGGCCTGATGGCAAGAAGTTCGCCGGCGAGTTCAATGAAGAGTTTCAAAAGCGGTTTGGGGTAACGGCTGATTCTGCCAAAATAAATGTTCTGGACCCAACCAGCACCAGCAGCTGGCCTGAGCGTGTGAAAGCCGTGGCCGAGTCTGAAAAATACAACACGAGCGGTGGTAACAGGTGGCTTGACCGCAAACTCTGGGAAGACGACACCGCCATCTGGAAAATAAGCGGCGAAGGCGGTATCAGCCAGACCAGCATGCGTCGCAGCATGACTGAACCGCCGCCACTCAAACCCGAAGATGCCGGCGGCTTTTTCAGCGATAACAGCCGCTTTCGCAAAGAAGTCGGCGACGCAGCCGATTCGATTGAAACGAAGATTCTCAAGCAGGCCAAGTATGATTACCGCAATGGCAAAGCTTTCGAGGTGATCGGTGGTACGCTTTCGCCTGATGAAAAAGAGCTGTTGCGCATTGCCGAAACCATTCAGGGACAGAAAGACGTCGGTAAGGTGCGTGAGCTCATGGAAGAATACGGCAAACGCATCGGCAAAAGCGGCAGCGACGCTGCCAGCTCATTCTCTGAGGCCATGGAGAAGCTTACCGGTCGCATGGGCTCGGAAATTGTTGAAAACCACATCAAACTTATCAAAAGTGGCAGAACGCCCGGCATGCTGACTCAGGAACTGGCAGGCATCGTTGCGAATCTGCCGCCGGACATGAAGAAAAAGGTGGCTGAGCAGATAAAGAACAGTAACGATATTGGCAGCGCCAAAATCTTTACTGAGGCGCAGACAATGGCTGATTCACTTAAAGATTCGGCAGCCATGCAGCGTTTTACCAAAGAAGAATTCGACCGGCTGGCCCGCAAGAATTTCGGCAGCAGCTATGACAAGCTTACTTCCGAGCAGAGGCTCAAAATCCATGGCGACATGGAAGACCTGATCTCATTCAGATCCAAGCTTTTTCAGGCTACCGGCAAAGCGGTTCTTCTCGTGGCAGCCGGATATGGCCTCTGGGAAGCTTATACGCAGGGGAAAAAGGAAGGCGGCACTGAGCGCGCTATCGGAGCCATGTCGGGCCGTTTTCTCATCGAGCTCATGCAGGCCGGTTTTCCACCACTGGCTGTTGCCGAGCTTTATGGCCGCCTTACTACCATGGTAGTTGGTCTCGGTTCAAATGCTTTCAAGAACGCAACTCTTGAAGAGCTCTACAGGAACTTTGCCAAAGGCGGTGATATCAAGAACATTGATGAATGGTTCAACACTCAGTCGGCGTTGGGCTTTTCTGCTGGCGGCCTGCGCGAGATTCTCGAAGAATTGCGGCGCAATGAGCCTGGCATCACTGATTCAGAAGTCGAGGTGCGGATCAAACAATATCTGGTGCAGCGCTACAAAAATGAAAAAGACCTTGCAGAACGCCTGAAGCAGATCGAAGAAATCGAGAAAAGGCTTGATGAGAAGGGCATCAGGGTTGCCGGCAAAGACGGTCTCGACAATGCTGATTTCAAACAGCAAAGGCCTGATGAATACTACACCCTGCTGGGAAAAATGATAAAGATGCATGGCGAAACTCTCGACCGCTTTACTGCTGACGGACTGCCGCGCAATGCAGACATCGCCTGGCGCATGCTCGAAATTCTTCAGAAATACGGCAGAAAAGCCTATGACGAAGCCATGGCCGAATACTACGCCGGTTTTCTGAAACGTTATCGTAACGCCGATGGCCGAATAATAAGAGCGAAGAGCAATATCGAGCCCCTCAAGGGCCGTCTTGGCAAGATTTCTCTGTCGACCGGCGGCCGCCTGAAAAAGGCTAATATGGCCAGTAAAGAGGGCGAAATAGCCCGGGCGGGCAGTATTTATTCTGGCGGTGGCGCTTTCAAAGGTCAGGAAGCCCCGAATTTCAGTGCCGGGCCGTTCAAGCTTGCGGGCAGCGGCCGTTTGAAGATGACATTCGAAGCTAACCCACCTAATCCTGGTGGTATGAGCATGGGAAATTACAATGCCGGTGTTAATCTGCATTTTGTGCCAGACTGGGGCGGAAAGGATGGCCCCGGTGAAACGCTTGGCGAATGGAGCGGTCAGGTCGAGAACAACAAATATAACGGTGAAGCTGCCTGGAACGGCGCCGGCAAACTTTATCTGACAGTTCTTCCAGGCCGGTCTTTTGGCCCATTATCAGGCCGTCTGATTGAACAGGACTGGCAGATCAGCATCGAAGCTCTCGAAGTCAAGGCAGAAATTCCCGCACGCAGTGGCTCTCTGCTCGAAGATGGCGACGTTATCGAAACCGATCAGGCGCAGGTTCTGCTGACACTGCCTGATGGCTCAAAGGTTCTCGTCAAACCCAATTCAGTAGTCAGACTCAGTGGCAACAAAAATGAAGAAGTTGAAATACACATCGAAAAAGGTGATGTAAGAATCGCAGATGATGCCGGTGGAGTTGTGGTAATGGCCGGTGATAAATCTGTCAGGCCGGTTGGCACTGATTTTTCAGTCAGCGTTAACGCCGAGGGTAAACTCATTTCGGTGAGCGTTTCTGAAGGCAGAGTGATGACAAAAACCGGGGAAGACTGGCTGGCAGTAGATGCCGGCAACAGTCTTAACCTTGAAACCCTTGAAATTGTTCCTTATTCAGCGCCACAAGACGGGTTTCGCGGGCAGGATTTCAGAAATGTCGTGGCAGATGATGAGCCGATCTCTAATGCCTCTGGCTGTGTCAAATTTGAAGAGGGTGTGATTCCTTCTGACTGGCTGTTCGAAAATCCGACCGGCAGGGTCACTTATACTTCGCCAGACCCTGATACTCTGCAGATAACCGTGCCTGACGGGCATGACTTCTGGGGTAGAAGCGAGACAGCGCCACGCCTGATACGCAAATTCAGCGGCGATTTTGACCTCATGGCTGATGTAAAGCTTGATTGTAAGAGTAATCAACTCGCTACGCTCGAATTCGTCATGCTGGCACCCGGCAGTTATCTTGGCACTCTTGCCCGGCAGTTCGAGCCTGGCGGGGTTGGCGAACATTACCGCATTCTTGGCGGTTGGTTAAGATATGAAGGGCTCAGTAAGCTGAGCACCTTCAATCGGCCACACCGCGAAACACAGGACGCTCCGGACCGCATGGTCAGGTTCAAATTAACCCGCCGCGGCACTCTGTGGCGTTTTTATCACAGCGTTGACGAGGGTAAAACCTGGTTGCTGGGCGGTCGCGAATTTCTTCCGACTGCAGAAACCGTTTATGCAGGCTTTATGATCAAGCGTGTTGCTGCCGACGGTTCGCGCGATGAGCCGGCAGTTGCGACTCTGCATAATGTCGAATATTGCAATGAGTCTGGTGACCAGTTGAAAAAAGTGCAGTGGGATGTTATTTCGGCATCTGGCAATGTTCTAACAAATTCTGAAAAAGAAGTAAGTCTGCAGCTTGTCGATGAAAAGCCGGGCAACATGACTGTGCAATCACAGCTGTGCCTGCAGCCTGATTCTGACTTTGCCTGTGTGGTCAGCTTCGAACCAGAATCAACCGCCGTTTGTGACGGAAAAACGCAGCTTCTTCATTTTGCGGTAACTGATAACAATGGTCAGAATTACGGATTCTTTTCGCCGCGCATGATCGGAGGTTCAGCCTGGCGATATGCCTTCAATTATCGCACCGATAATCGCTGGGCCAGCCACCAGGAGCATCTTAATCGAACTTTTGACAAGGCCTGGTTATGCGTTACCCGGCGCAGTGGCATCATGCAGGGCAGTTACTGGGAACATGGCGCCTGGGTGCCCCTTAAACAATGGTCGCCGGTGATATCCAAACCGCTGTTTCTTGAATTGCACATGAACAATCTTGAAGGGGCGCAGACGCATCTTGGGGCTGTCGCAACCTTCACTCTCGTTCAGATGCTGACTGGCGCCGCTGCAGCCACTGCAGGTGTTTATCTGCCCGATGATGGCAGGGTGTTTACAACTGCTGACCTGCCGGCAAGCTTTACCGTTCCGGTCGATATGCAGGCCCGGGCATTGCGGTCGCCTTTCGACCTTGCCAGAATATTCTTTGACAATGATGGAAACAGTTATGTTCTTTCCTGTCAGATCGGCGCCCAGCGGCTGGTAAAAATAGACAAGAAGCTGAATTCATCGGTGGTATCGACGGCAGATATTCTGCATGGCATAAATTGCCGGTCCGGGGCGGTAATGGCAGATGGCAAAATTGTTATCGGCCTCGATTACTGGCCGTCGAATGAAAGCGGCAATCAGCACAGGGGCCTGTTTATAATCAGCCCTGATGGTTCATACAGCCCGCGCGAAGTCAGCACCAGTCTTCCTGGTCTGGCTGACGTCTGCGTCGTCGATGATGGTCTTGTGCTGAGTGATTTTGAGGCCCGCAACCTTTTCTATCTCAAACACAATGCTTCAGAGGCAACTCCTCTGGTTACCAGTGGAGAAACTTTGCTCAGCCCGATGTCTATCACTGTCGACAAGGAACGCAAGGTTGTTTATTGCGTGCAGTATCACGATGGTGGTTTTTTCAGGGGAAAACCGGCTGTTTATGAGGTTTCACTCGCTGGTGGCGCCATAAGAGAACTGGTTGCCGCACCTGAAGGTGGTAACTTTCACGGAATTACCACGGGTCAGAGCAACAGTGTTGCTGAAGGGCTGCTGGTAGGCTGTGGCTGGGATGACAGCATCTGTCGTATCGATGGTGGCAAACTTGAAAAGTTGTTTACCGGAATTACCAAAGTCGGTTCGATAGGCGTTAACCCGGTTACTGGCGAATTGTTTGTGTTGAGCGGCAGTCGTGACCTGCTTGTGATCGGCAAAAAATGAGCCTGACCTGATATCGCACCGGACGGAGGCCGGATTACTGCTTCAGATGGCGTTCAAGCTGCTTTTTGGTGCCTTTGAAGGGGGTGGCTTTGTCTGGCTCATCGGGCCATGGGTGTCTGGGGTAACGGCCTTTGAGTTCGCCGACGACCTGTTTGTAGCCGGTTTTCCAGAATGAGGCGAGGTCGGCGGTGATCTGCACCGGCCGGCCGGCGGGCGAGAGCAGGTGTACCAGCATTGGCTGTTCGCCGTTGCAGACGGCCGGAGTGGTGGCGAGACCGAAAAGCTCCTGAATTTTTACTGCAAGAACCGGTGGACCGTCAGGCTGATACTGAATTCTGATGCTACTGCCGGAAGGCACCTCGTATCTTTCTGGAACCAGTTTTTCGAGCTGTTCGCGGCGGTTCCAGGGCAGCTGCTGCAGATAGAGCTGTGCAAGCGACTGCTTCTGCAGATCGGCGAAACTGCGGCAATGCTGTGCCATTTCTTCTATCTGCTGCAACAGCCAGTCACGATCGAGAGCCGGGAAGTCGCGGCCGGCGGCACTACGCTTGAGTAGAGCGATGCGGCCCATGAATTCTGCGTTGTCCGGGTCTTCGAGATTCATCGCCCGGTTGAGATCGTTGGCAGCGGCCTGCAGAAGAATTCTGCCGGCTTCGGCAGCATCGCTTTCTCTGATCTGGCTTTCGCGGTCGGTCAGCAGCAGTTTGCCATACCAGAGGCGTTCGCGGGCAGCGACTTTCTGATTCTGCGGGTTGAAAAAAATTTCACGGGCCGGCTGGCATGGCGCGCCATCACCGTTTTTCAGCCATTCCGGGTTGATGGCGCAGCCGAGAAAGATGCGTCCATCATTGGTGGCAGCCCGCAATCTGGCGTCGAGTCTAAGCGCGAGAATGAATTCGTGACTTTTCAACAATCCGTTCGAACTCAGGCTCATACCTTGCCCGCTGCAGATGGTATAAGCAGTCGATCCCTGACCGCCGCGACGCATGCAGACCCGATCAGGAAAAGCACCCAGCAGGGCCCGGTGCAGCAGGTCGCGGGGGTTCGCTTTTGCTGACGGCGCGACTTTAAGCTGTTCTGGTCTCAGCAGGTCGAGGAGCTGCTTCTGTGCCTTTTCGATGCGCCAGATGGCATTGCGGTCTAGCCTGTAACTGCCATTGCGGTTGCCCGGTTCAAGCAGTTCGAGGCGAAGATCAAGGTCGGGGTCTGCGGTATTGCCGCCCGTATAACCGTCACCACCTGAAAAATCACTCAAGATTATATCTTTTTCGGCGATCAATGCCGCAGCCAGTGCTGCCGTTCGGGCGACTCCAGTTTCTGCCGCAGTCAGCAGCATGCGTGCCAGTCTCGGTTCGACCGGCAGTTCGCAGATCTGTCTGCCGAGCGGGGTAACGTGCAGCCCGGTATCGACGGCGTGCAGCATCTGCAAGAGTTCGATGGCCCGGCTGATTTTTTCTTCGCCCGGACTTTGCAGCCATTTAAAAGCATGCGGGTCGGGGCAGCCCCAGCTGAAGAGTTCGAGAATCGTCGGTGTCGGATCGGTTCTGAGAATTTCGGGTTCTTCGTTTTCGGCAAGCTGTTCATGTTCAGCTTTGCTCCAGAATCTTATGGCCCGACCGGGCCGCAAGCGCCCGGCACGGCCAGCCCGTTGCTTTGCCGAAGCTTTGCTGATGCGCTGCATTTCGAGTTTTTCGAGACCGGTCTGGGCATCGAAATTCTGGCGGCGGCACCAGCCCGTGTCGATGACTGTGGTTACGCCATCGATGGTGAGCGAGGTTTCGGCGATGTTGGTGCTGAGAATGATGCGTGGCACATCGGAAGGCTGCAGCGTGGCTTCCTGATCTTCGATGCTCATCGAGCCATGCAGTGCGAGAACCCGGTGTCTGGCTGTAGCCGATTTGCCTTCAAGAGTCTGCTGCACGGTTTTTATTTCGCCGGCGCCCGGCAGAAAGACCAGATATTCTTCTTTTGCATCAGAGCTTGAAACGATTTCGGCGATTGTTTCGGCGGCGGCCGTGAACTGGTCGCGGCCACCCGATATCTGCCGCCAGTGCACGTCGACCGGGTATAAAAAGCCTTTGCCGGCAACTGTGACGGCGTCGTCGAGATAGCTTTCGACCAGGGTGGTGTCGATGGTTGCCGACATGACCATGATGCGCAGGTCAGGGCGCACCTCGCGTTTTATTTCGCGGCACAGGGCCAGGCAGAGATCGGCGTGCACGCTGCGTTCGTGAAATTCATCGAAAATGACGAGCCCGACGTCTTCAAGCAGCGGGTCTTTCTGTAACCTTCTGGTCAAAATGCCTTCGGTAAGCACTTCGATCCGGGTATCGCGGCCGATATTTGAGCTGAAACGCACGTTGTGGCCGATTACCCGCCCCGGTGCCGAACCGTCGAGACTGGCCATGCGCCTGGCGATGGCGACGGCAGCGACCCGACGGGGTTGCAGCATCAGAATGCGCGATTTCCCGAGCCAGGGTTCGTTCTTCAATGCCAGAGGCACGATGGTCGATTTGCCGGCGCCTGGTTCGGCGGTGAGAATGACATCTTTGCCGGCCTGCAGAGCATTTTTTATGGCAGGCAGACTGTCTTCTACCGGAAAACGTCTCGGTTCAGCGCCAGTTGTAGACTTGTAAGAGGCTTGCATAGTCATCGGTCCAGAGTTTGTAATTTGCGTATTCCGGCATCGGTTTCCAGAGACCGGTGTTTTTCAGAAGATCGAGTTTTTCGCGGCGGGGCGAGGCGGCAACCCAGTGTGAGCCGGCCATCTGGTCCTGATCATACCAGTCGTAGCGGATCGAGTCACGCTCGGGTTCGTAAAAGGCTTCGAGGCAGTTCATGCCGAGCTGATCGCAGATGCGTCTGATTATCGGTTCGAGCTTCAGGTAGCGGTTTGAAACATGAAAGACGATCAGCCCGTCAGGCCTTATTTTGCTGCGGTAGAGCTCGAAAGCCTGCAGAGTCAGCAGGTGCATCGGCACCGAGCCTGAGGAATAGGCGTCGATAATCAGCAGATCGTAACTGCTGTCTGGTATTTCGTGCAATTTGACGCGGGCGTCGCCGGCGATGATGCGCCATGCCGCCTGACTGTCGGTCAGAAAACTGAAAAATTCAGGGTTACGGGCGATTCTGATCATGGCCGGGTCGATTTCGAAAAAGTCCATGCTCTGCCAGCTGCGGCCATACCAGGCAAGGGTGCCGGCGCCAAGGCCGACAACGCCGATATTTTTGCAGTTGCGGTTGATCAGACCGGTTCTGAAGAGGGCGCCGATTGGGCCTTCGCGCGAATAATACGAGAGCGGAAACCGCTCTCTGACCTTTACCCGACGCTCGACGCCGTGCAATGTGTGCCCGTGATGCAGGCGATGAAAGATGTCGACGACGCCGGCGATTTTCAGATCAGAGTCGCGGGTTTGGCCATCGGTGGATAGACGCGAGACTTTGAGAATGCCGAAAAAACTGCGCTCGCGGTGCAGCACTCTTGTTTCCGATGGAGTTCCGGTGGCCTGAAGCATAGCGAAGATGAGCAGCAGAGAAGCTCCGGCGGTAAATGGCATTCTATAATACAGGTGAATGAGAAAAATCGCGAAAAACAGCTGTTTGGCCGTATCGATCGAGAAGAGGTCGTCGGCGCCATTGCGGCTGTAATAGGTCAGCAGGCAGAAAACCAGACCGAAAGCCATTGAGACAAGTGTTTCACGTCTCAGTGTCAGTCCCTCGCTCAACTGCCGGTCGGCAAGAAAAGCCACGGTCAGCGCAGCTGCCAGCATGGTAAGAAAATATTCGAACTGGGTTTTGAACAGCATTGGGGCAAGAATGCCGTTAAACAGGCCGGCTGCAACGCCGCCGGCAGATATCCAGACGTAGAAACGGTTGAGAAATCTGGCAGAAGGGGCATTGCTGGCCAGCCGCGCATGAAAAAACATGCCGGTCAGCATCATAAACAGCAGGTGCATGCCGATAGACAGCCAGGCGCGTTCGGTGAGCACGTAGTAATACATCAGCAGGCACAGCAGGGTTACCGGAAAAAGGTATCGCTGCCAGCATACCTGCCGCCAGTATGACGATCTGGCAAACGCCAGAATAAACGAAAGAAGATAGCCAGCGAGCGGCAATATCCAGAGCAGGGGCGCCGAAGCGATGTCGGCGGTGATATGTGTCGTTACCGCGAGCATGGCGCTGCAGGGCAGAAACCCGTAAAACGCCCATCTGAGATTATCGCCCCAGCCCGGCGCCATTATACCGGCCCCTGAGCCTGTCGAAGGGCTGGCATTTCCACACAGTTTCTCAGGTTTATGAGCCTCGGCTTGTGATTTCTGGTTTCTGAGCCGGCCCTGGCCGGTCGAAGGAGTCGAAGGTTCGTAATTTTCTGTCTGCTTCCAGATCATAAAACTGCAGGCGCCAAGAATGAGCGTCAGCAGTATGTACCCGGCCGACCAGAGTCGGCGGATGTCGCCCGCGCCCATGAACGGTTCGAGTATGAACGGAAATGCCAGCAGTGCCAGAAGGCTGCCGGCGTTGCTGGCGGCATAGAGAAAATAGGGTTTGTCGGCGTCAGGCTGACCGCTTTGCGAGTAATAGCGCTGCAATAACGGGGCATTCGCCGCCAGCAGAAAAAACAGCAGGCCGATCGATGCGGTGAGGCGGCTCAGCAGCCAGCTCGCCGGGCTGGCGTGCGCAGTTTCGAGACCGGCAGTGTCGATGCTGACCGGCAGCAGCAGCCAGCTTCCGATCATCAGCATCAGGTGCAGAACCGACTGCCGGTTACAGCCGAGCAGCGCGATGCTTTTGTCGGCATAGAGGTAACCGGCAAGCAGCGCTGCCTGAAAAAACAGCATACAGGTTGTCCAGACTGCGGGTGCACCGCCGAGCAGCGGCAGCAGTATCTTGCCAACCATGGGCTGTATGAGAAACAGCATGAATGAACCGGCAAAAATGCCGACCGTAAAAAGCACCCCGGTTGTTTTTGTTCTGTTCATCTGCTGCAGCGATATGATAACAGTTTTAGGCCCGTCGCCGAGCAAATTTTAATGGCTGATCGTGCGGTTTATTTTCGGGCTTTGTAGGGTGCGGCTTTTTCTTTGACGACCTTAAGAACTGGCAGAATTTCGGTCATTTTTACGGCAAGGCCAGTAAATAACTTCGACTCCAGCGTGGCTTCGTCGTCGAAAGCCCCGATGAGTTCATATGCGCCGTCTTTGAGGGTATATATGTGGGCGTAACGCTCGATTGGGTGAATAAGCCAGTATTCTTTGACTCCGTGCCGCTCATACAGACGGCGCTTTTTGACCTGATCCTTCGAGGCCGTTGATGATGACAGGATTTCGACAACCAGATCCGGTGCACCCACACAGCCCTTTTCGTCAATTTTTTTGGGGTCGCAGATTATCGAAATATCTGGCTGAACGACATTTGAGCAGTTATTGCGGGTTTCTTTCTTATCTGCAAGCCTGACATCGAATGGCGCTGCAAAGGCTTTGCATGGTTTGCCCTTGAAGAAACCGCAAAATTCGTACATCAGATTTGCTGATACTTCCTGATGCGCCGTTCCCGGTGCCGGTGTCATATCGTATATCTGCCCGTCGATTATTTCGCAGCGCTTTTCATCAGGCCACTGCAGATAATCTGCCCAGGTGAAGTGCTCTGCAACCTTCTTTTTTACTGAAGTTCTCATTTGTTCTCCAGAATTGCCAAATCTCAAGACAGTATACCTGCTCACCCCCAGCCCGGCAAGCGGCGCGTAATTGCGCTGTTCAAACGTTTTTTCCGCCACGGATAAACACGGATTAACACAGACAAAGTCCTTAGAATAGACTTAAATTTTGCAGCAATCACAGCAATCACAGCAATCACAGCAATTACCAGTAAGTTTTCAGGCAAAAGAAAAAGGGTCGGCTTCACAGAATTGTGAGGCCGACCCCGGTTTAATGCAGTGCGCTTTGAGAGGTCAGTCGACGATCTTGAGGTGCAGTTCTTTGAGCTGTTTTTCAGTGGCTTCGTTCGGGGCCTGCATCAGCAGATCCTGGGCGTTCTGGTTCATCGGGAAAGCTATGACTTCGCGAATGTTCGGTTCGTTGGCGAGTAGCATGACGATGCGGTCGACGCCGGGGGCGATGCCACCGTGCGGCGGGGCGCCGAATTTGAAGGCTTTGATCATACCGCCGAATTTGCTGTCGACGACGCTGTTATCGTAACCGGCGATTTCGAAGGCTTTGTACATGATTTCTGGCAGGTGGTTTCTGATCGCGCCAGAACTGAGCTCGATGCCGTTGCAGACGATATCATACTGATAGGCTTTGATGGTCAGCGGGTCTTTGGTCAGAAGTGCTTCCATACCGCCCGGAAGTTTGACAGTTCGCTAAAGTTTTAAGTTTCTGCAGGCTATTATTTAGAGCGCGTTTGCGCTATTTTTTTTGTCAAATTTTCAACTTTTTTTCTTGCGTAATGTGCGTAATGTATGATATGATCTGAGTATCTATATTGGGGGCGCACAAGAATGAGATTGTCTGTAATCAGGTCAGCCAACGCTACGTCTTTTTATGCAATAAAGTCCGTTACTA
This sequence comes from Candidatus Rifleibacteriota bacterium, assembly GCA_029560455.1. The sequence goes on along the minus strand of JAKQKW010000011.1, from coordinate 1,928 downwards.
TTGGCGGCAAAAGGACTTCCAAGATAGTGAGAAAACTTGGCACACTCAAAGATCTTGAGCAAAAACTTAATGGCCGCGATCCTTATGAATGGGCGCGAGAAGAAGTCGATAAGTTGAACGGCGAGGAAATCTCTGACAGAACCGAGGTTATTGCAAAGTTTTCCAGTGCGAAGCGCATTTCCAAAGGGAAACAGGTCAGATACAATGGCGGCTATCTATTCCTCCAGGCAATTTATTATGAGCTTGCTCTGGACCGCATTTGCAAGAGCATCAGCAAACGTTATAAATTCGATTTCGACCTGAACGAAGTTCTATCACTTCTTGTTTACAGCAGAATTCTGTATCCTTCTTCCAAGAAGTCTTCTCTGGAAGCTGTCTCCCGGCTTATTGAAGCTCCAAAGTCTTCATTGCAGCATATTTACAGGTCTCTGGAAATTCTGGCAAAAGAAAGCAACTTTATTCAAAGCCAACTCTACAAAGAAAGCTGCAAGAGCGTTAAACGCAACACCAGTGTTCTCTACTTTGATTGCACTAATTATTTCTTTGAACTTGAGCAGGCAAGCGGCATAAAGCAATATGGAGTCAGCAAAGAACATCGCCCAAACCCAATAGTTCAAATGGGGTTGTTTATGGATGGTGATGGAATTCCACTGGCCTTCTGCATCAATCCCGGCAATGATAATGAGCAAAAAAGCTTGATTCCAATCGAAACCGCTATCATCAGAGACTTTGGGCTTTCCAGGTTCATAGTTTGCACTGATGCAGGGTTAGCATCTCAAAGTAATCGACAGTTTAATAATATTGGCGAGCGAGCATACGTTGTCACTCAATCTATCAAAACCATGAAGGGATACCTGAAAAACTGGGCCCTAGACCCCAAGGACTGGCAAAAAGCCGGAACCAATGAGATCATCAACCTCGACAGCATTGATGAAGACTCTGAGAATCAAAGTGTCTATTATAAAAGCCGGCCAATTAAGGAAAATGGTCTGGAAGAGCAATTAGTGATTACATATGCTCCTAAATATAGGCTCTACATGAGAAAAGTGCGAGAAAGGCAGATTATACGCGCTGAAGAAAAACTGAAAAAGCCATCATCACTGAAACGGAAGCGACCAAATGATCCTGAACGCTTTGTTACTTCTCTCCATTGCACAAATGAAGGTGAAGTCGCAGACAAAAATGTCTTTGTTCTAAATACTGATGCCATAGCCAACGAGGAGAAGTTCGACGGTTTCTACGCTGTTTGCACCAATCTTGAGGCAGAACCAACGGAAATTCTTAAAATCAACAAGAGACGTTGGGAAATAGAACAGTCTTTTCGCATTATGAAGCATGAATTACGCGCCAGGCCAGTATTCTTGAGTCGAGATGATCGAATTCAAGCTCACTTCATGACATGTTTTATCTCTTTGTTGATTTATCGAATTCTCGAACATCGGCTGAAAGACAAGTTGCCGCAACAAGAAATATGCGGCTCGTCAATAGTCCGAACTCTCAGAGATATGGATTTTCTCGATATGCAGGGAGAGGGATACGTGCCGCTCTACGCAAGATCAGACGTGACAGATGCAATACACGAACAATTCGGATTTAGAACCGACACGGAAATCGTAACGAAAGCTGGCATGAAAAAAATTATCAAAAAGACCAAAACATAACCAACATTACTCACTTTTTGCTGCACAAAGAAACGCCCAGAACCCCTTTTCTTAAAGAGTTCTGGACGCTTTTTTCTTATCACAAGTGTCAAACTCAGGAGTTCGCGGGCGTGCATCCAGAACAGTTCGGCATTGGCCATATCGCCCGCATTACGTGCCTGATGCGCCAGAATCATCAGTTCTGTTATTTTCTGGTCGAAGCCCTGCCGCATTCTGGTCGAACGCATATTCGCCCAGCCGGTCGAAACCAGCAGGCACGACAAGACC
>JAKQKW010000494.1 GCA_029560455.1 Candidatus Rifleibacteriota bacterium | reverse complement strand
TCATCGCTGAACCATTGCGGAATCTGCCACTGCCGAGTCAAAATACTGTCTGCATCGCCTATGGCATCGTCTGCATCGTTTGCGCCATCTGTGTCGGCCAGGTCATCCAGGTCGTCTACGTTTTCTGCGTTTTCTGTGATGAGCGGCGTATCTGCCGGCGCGCCGTTTCCGGTCTTCTTCTCAGCAAGCTTTTCGATACTGTCTGAGACCCGATTCAGCTCTTTTGCAAAGGCTTCAAGATCTATCTTTGTAGTTTTTACATCTGTTGAATCGTCATTCAAGGCATCTGCGGCATTTTCAGTTTTTTCACTTCTCCCGGGTTGCAGGTTTTTGTGTGAACAGGCTGAAATACCGGGGTTTTGAGCTTCGGCACGCCCTGAGTTGTCAGGAAGCGATTTTTCAGCATCATTGTCGGCAATATATTTATTGCCAGCAGGCTCTACAAAATCTGCGAGCCCCTTTTTCCCGGCATTTTTGCGCAATTCTTCGCGATCGGGCAGGCCAGCGGCATGCCTCATGCAGCTTTCGACGTGTTTGTGAAGAACTTCAGGTGGGATATCGAGATAAAACATCTTAAAGTGCAGAGACTCGCCCCGCTTCAGTTCGATCCAGATGATGTCCTGGTATTCGTTGCGTTCGATCTCGAATTCTTTGATTTCTGACCAGTCAATGATGCCTCTTTTCCGGCCGGGAAAGTAAATACCGTTCGCATCGATGAGAATTTTGGCCCGCCGGTCGAAAAGATTAACGATGCCTTTAATCAAAGTGGCGGAAAAGAATAAGAAGCTGCCCCAGGCAATAACCTTGTTGCCTTCATCACCCGGAATCAGAACTGTCCAGGCAATCCAGGCAAACAATAATGACCCGGCAATGACCAGAAGGCTGCGCAGAATTGAGTTTTTGACCTTCAGCATCTTTCCCCCTGTATTTTCAATATATTCAAGCTAATGCGCAGCTAATTCGAAGTCAATCAATACAATCAGTTTCTGATTGCGGCCAGACCAAATTGGCAATCCCTTCCGTCATCCCCTGCCTGCAAGGTTTCGGTTCAAATCAATGCCCTTCGGGAGGTTTACATAATCTGGAATATTTTCGTGACATGGCGAGCTCAAAAAAATGCTGATTCCGGGCGGTTGATTCGTGTTAAAATTTACCGGCAGAGAGGCTACCTGATGCCATTAAAAGGCTGTAGACAAATTTAAAACAACCCGGGGGGAGAAGCCTTATGAGTGAAACCACCAGGCCGAATTCGATCGCCCGGCTGATAACCGCCAATTTCTTCGGTGCCTTCAATGACAACGCCTGGAAAATGATCGTCGCTTTTCTCGCGATTCGATCAGCCACCGCCGGCCTGCAGCCAGGCACGCAACAGTTCGAAAACCTTTCGCAGCTGCAGACGACCATGACTTTTGTCGTCTTTACCCTGCCGATCGTAATTTTCTCGCTGCCGGCGGGGTTGATCGCTGA
>JAKQKW010000490.1 GCA_029560455.1 Candidatus Rifleibacteriota bacterium | reverse complement strand
GGCTGAATCTGCGCGCAAGTTCATCGACGATCATCGCCATCGGCACGAACGGCGTGCCGTCCAGCTGATGATCGGCCAGACACGGCAATTCTTCCAGCGAAAAAGTGCAGTTAGCTTTCATTCATCCCTTTCAGAAGCAGGCATCGGTAACAAACTTCGAGGCTGCGGGTTTAAATCAGTTCATCAGAGCGCTGGCTGCCTTTTCGGGTTGCCCGATCAGCTTGAATGAACCGTTGATGATAACAAAGTTTGCAATTGGCCTGAATGTCTCGCGATCCCTGGAAACGTAAAACATTATTTCATAAAGCGAGACCGGTTTTTTCATGTTCTGCAGAAGAAAAGTCTGTTTCTTTTGCCAGACCCAGGTTGGAATATCTGATGGCTGGTCGATTTTGAAACATCTGATATCCCCAAAGTCAGCATCAACTTCCATCTGAAATCTTTTTGTCATTAGCTCTACGAAATCTGCAAGAGAAGGTACCTGTTCCTGAAAATCGCGCGCGTAGGCTGAACCAAGCTCTTCACCAAAGGTTTCTTTTAGATACTCCCGGTATTCTGGCGAATAAAATCTTGCAATATGCGCTTTGGCCATAGGAATCTGGTTGTTTTTAAGACAATGCATTATCTGCTTGACCTGTTTGCACAGATCTTCTGTGGTTTGCGCAAAACTCGCTTCAGCAAAGCAAACCAGAAAGAACGAGAACAAAATTGCAATACTCAGAACTCTTTTAATAATCATAACTTCTCCTTTTGTTATATGGTTGACTGCCAGTCTACAGCCGAATTATTTATCTGATGTTGTCGAAATGGGCAGCGATTGCGTTTATCGAGGTGAATTTTGGCAGATGGGCATCGTCAATCATCAGGTCGAGTTCGTCTTCGAGCATGTTGACGACCTGTATTGCCTTGATGCTGTCGAGGCCAAGCGCAAACAGGTTATCACCGAATTTTTCAGGCGCAATGCTGATGCCCGACACCTTTTTAATCGCCGCCACAATTTTTTCTATCAGTTCTTCCCGCGTAATCTCAGGTTTGCTCATTTCTCCCCCTTATGCTATCCGTCCTCGTAATCGTAATCGTAATCGTAATCGTAATCGTAATCGGTAATGCCGCTCTTGCTTCAGTCCTCATTTACCACACTTCCCCAGCACCATCGCCATATGGTTACCGGCAAAACCGTAATTGATGAAAAGCATGTTATTGATCTCATACCCGGCATAATCAGAAGAATTGTAATAAACGTTGGCTTTGACGCGCTCATCTGGCTCAAAAATATTAAACGGCGCGGGCACCAGATTTTTATTCATCGACCTGATGGCCAGCGCGCCTTCGCTGATTGCCTGGGTTCCAAAAGTCGAGCCGAGAAAACTTTTGTAAGGAAACACCGGGATTTTTGTTGCCCGTTCGCCAAAAACGCGGCAGATCGCCTCTGATTCAAAGTGATCACAATGCGGTGAGCCCGAAGCCGAACCGGCAATGAAGTCTATTTTTTCGGAAGGAGTCTGTGATGTTGCGAGAGCCTCGCGAATTGCAGCTTCCAGCAACTCCGGCGACGGTTTGAGAAAGTCGCTGGCACCGTTGGCCATACCGATACCTTTGATCATCGCATGGCCATGCCCGCTGGCGTCACTGGCTTTTTCGATGACGAAGCAGCCGGCTGCTTCCGATACGACGATGCCGTCACGGGTTTTGCAGTAGGGTCGACAGGCGGTATGTGGGCTGTCGTTGCGGTGTGAAAGCACGCGGATTTTGTTCCAGAGATGAAAGGTGCCGGTTTCGAGGCAGACATCGACAGCGCAGACGAGCACACGATCGACTACTCCGCTTTTTATAAGAGTGTCGGCCTGCAGTGTCGCATTCAGAGCGCTGGTGCATGAAGAACTTACGAAGTAGCAGGGGCCGGCAACGCCAAACATGCTGCCGAGGCGCGAGGGCAGGTAGCTGTTCATGCCGTGAATCAGCGAGGTGATCTTGTAGAGTTCTTTCATGAAATAGTCTTTGACCAGTTCGGAAACATTGAGAAAATTACCGAGGCTGCTGGCGACTATCAGCCCGGTCCGGCGCGGGTCGGAGGCTGGCCTGTCTGCAAGCCTTGCGTCTTTTATCGATTCGGCTGTCACGTAGACTGCGGCTTTGACGTAATCCTGAGCCAGATCATCTTCGTTGAGTATCGGCAGCAGTTCGTCTGGGAGGGATTCATTCGGCAGAGCCTTGATCAGGCCGGCAAAATTGGTCTTGACTTTGGCAGTGGGCAGTTCAAATCTTGTTACCGTGCAGATTCCAGGATTGCGGGCGGTGAAGTTGCCGTAGTTTTCTTCGCAGCCGACGCCGGCGGCGGTAATCAGGCCGATGCCGGTAATCAGGTTGGGTTGCATGCGCGGTTGCTCCTTAAACAGTTGGAACTGACGGCTGTTCAACCGCCTGACCAGGATTCGGGGTGTTCCAGTTCACCAGAACCGGCATGAGAAAGAGATCGGCCAGCAGGCACAGTGCCATGGTTACACTGGTAAAAATGCCGAGCTGATAGATTGGTTTGATGATACTGAGTGACAAAGAAAGGAACGAAAGTGAGATCATGGTAGAAGTAAGAATCATCGAAACACCCGAAGAATGAATGACGTGCTTCGCACTCTCGTGCGGATCGCCGGTTTCCTCATAATAAGTAGTGAAACGGGTGAGAAAATGCATGGTGTCGTCCATGCCGATGCCGATGGCAATTGCTGCGATGGTCGTGGTGCCCATGTTAAGAGTCTCGCCAAGTATGCCGAGCAGACCGTAAACGCCGAAAATCGGCAGCAGATTGACGACGAAAGCCATCAATATCAGCTTGACCTTCGGAATTGCGAGGAATGCCACAAAAAACAGCACGCAGAAGGCCGCGAAGGTTCCGTA
>JAKQKW010000486.1 GCA_029560455.1 Candidatus Rifleibacteriota bacterium | reverse complement strand
TTGTAGAAGAGTTTATGCCCCCTTCGTCTAGGGGCCCAGGACACAGCCCTTTCAAGGCTGCGACGAGGGTTCGAATCCCTCAGGGGGCGTGCAGAAACCGGCAGAGTGAATACTCTGCCGGTTTCTGCTTTAGGTTTTTTTAAATTTCCTTGCGGGTTTTTGATTTTGCGTTTAAAATTGAAAAATCAGTATTTAATTCTGGAGGATAAAGACCGCATGAAGAAGATTATGGCCGTTGCCGTTGGTTCTCTGCTTTGTACCCAGGCTTTTGCCTTTGATGTATCTCCTACACAGATTAACACCACCAAGAAAACCAATAAAAAGGTTGTTGTCAGTTCAGATTTTATCAAGAACCTTTTCAGCAGCAAGATTATGGTTGACGGCATCGAAATGATTTCGGTGACCGAAGACGGTCAGAGACTTTCAAGCGTGCGTGGCACTCTTTCGTCACCACTGAACGGTGACCCGGTTCTTGCCGCCAAAGCTTATGTCGAAGAACATGCGAAACTTTTTAATCTTCCCGAAGTCCGCGATGTTGATTATCTGCGCCTGGTTCGTGCTGAAAACAGCAACCAGATCAATCATGTGAAATTTCAGATGGTAATCGACGGTGTACCGGTTCACGAAGCTACCGTCGAAGTTCATATCAATGCCGAAGGCGTTGTAACCCTCGCCAATGGCTCTCTGCCAACCATCAGCGATATCGACAATCAGATTCTGCTCGGCAAATATCAGGCCATCGGTAAAGCCCGTGAAGCGATCAAGGCCGACAAATTCAGAGCCGTTCCCGATGCTGAATTGCGCATTATCGCAGGCAAAAATGGTGATGCCCGCATGGCTTATGTGACCAGAATTGCCGTCGAACAGCCCCTTGGTGACTGGGAAGTTATCATCGACGCCGAAAATGGTTCAGTAATCTCCATGAACAACGAAATGGCTTTCGCAGACGAAGAAACCGGTCTTGGCGCCGTATATGTTTCGAATCCTCTGCGCTGCGAAATCACCCAGGAACCCCTGAAGCACCTGACCACAAACACCATGACCGGTAAATGGGCTGCGATTGATAACGAAGATGGCCCGGAATCAGTCAATGAAGAAAAGAAACATATCTATACTCCCGACAATACTCATTTTGATGAAGTTGGCATGTATAATTACATTACCACCGTTCATGACTATTTCAGCGCTCTTGGTCACACCAAGCTTGACAAGCCGATGAAAGCCGTTGTTCACCTTGGTACCAACTATGACAACGCTTATTTCAGCCCGATGGAAGGCAAACTCGCTTTTGGCGACGGCAGCAGATTCAACTGCCTGGCCCGCGAGGAATCAGTCGCTTATCATGAATACTCGCATGCAGTTCTGAATTCTATCACTTATCTTGCTTACAGCGCCGAATCTGGGGCAATCAATGAAGGTCAGGCCGACTATTTCGCCTGCTCACTCAGTAACGACTCAATGCTTGGCGAATATGTCTGCGCCAAAATGAACAAGCCTTTCCTGAGAAACGTTGAAAACGACCTGCATTACCCCGAAGATATCGAAGGCGAAGTGCATGCTGACGGCAAAATATGGGGCGCCGTTCTCTGGGATATCAGAAAAGCCATTGGCGCCGCCGATGCCGATACTCTTATCTACAAGAGTCACTACTATCTCAACGGCAGCCGCCCGAAGTTCATCGATGCTTACAATGCACTCGTAACTGCTGACAAAAACGTTTTCGAAGGCAAGCACCTCGAAGCACTCGAAAAGGTTTTCGTTAAACGTGGTATCGTTGCCGCTGCCTACAATGGTGCCGTTCTTACCGCTTCAGACCTGAGAAGCATCAAGAAATTCAACGAAGTTCACAACGAATGATCTGATTTTTCAGAATTAAAAACTGGCTGTCGCAGTTTACTGCGGCAGCTTTTTTTATTTCAGTCTCTTTATGATTGCGTCGATTTAGGGTAGAATGGATAATTCAAATTCAATGGTCACACGAAAATTTGCTGGAGAAGAATATGAGTAACTGTTTTTTCTGTGGAAAAGATCTGCGCCGTGGTGGCGATTTTGTGCGTAATACTGACGGCGTTCTTTTGTGTAAGAGCTGTGTTTCTACCGCCAGCGATATTTTTGTGCGCAAGGATGCCAGTCAGAAAAATGGCATGGCGCCGGCAGAACAGCCGAACAAGGTAAACCTGCAGCAGATAGTCAGAGACTATTCTCCCCGCAAAATTTACGATGCCCTGTCAGAATATGTCATCGGCCAGGAAACTGCCAAAAAGGTCATTTCGCTGGCGGTGTACAACCATTACAAGATTCTTTCGATGATCAACGACACCGATGTCGAATTCGAAAAATCGAATATTCTGCTTCTTGGCCCTACTGGCTCCGGCAAAACTCTTCTGGCAAGAACCCTTTCGAAGATTCTCAGGGTTCCATTTGCGATCGGCGATTGTACCAGCTTTACCGAAGCTGGTTATGTCGGCGACGATGTCGAGAATGTTCTTCTCTCATTGCTTATTGACGCTAATTACGAAGTCGAAGAAGCGCAGAAGGGCATTGTTTATCTCGATGAAATCGACAAGAAGACTAAAACCTCGAACAACGTTTCCATTTCGCGCGACGTTTCGGGCGAAGGTGTACAGCAGGCATTTCTTAAACTGATTGAAGGTACGGTGGCGAATGTGCCGCTTGCTGGTGGCCGCAAAAACCCAACCTCTCAGCAGGTGGTTAAAATGGATACCCGCCATATCCTGTTCATCTGCGGCGGCGCCTTTGTCGGTCTCGAAAAGATTGTCGAAAAACGTGTGCGCAAAGGTGCTTTCATTGGCTTTAACAATGATCCGCAGCCAAAAGACAAAGCCGATTACTCATTGTTCCATGCAGCCGAAGCTGAAGATCTCATGGAATACGGCTTTATCCCTGAATTCATCGGTCGTCTGCCCGTCAAAGTTGCATTGAACGGTCTCGGAAAAGATGATTTTCTGCGAATTCTCAGCGAGCCGAAAAATGCCATCATCAGACAGTATGCCAAACTCTGCGAAATGGATGGCTGTGAACTGGCGTTTGAACGCGATGGCCTTGAAAGAGTTGTCGAAATCGCCATGGAAAAGAAGACCGGCGCCCGTGGTCTTAGAGCCGTCTTTGAAAGAATTCTGCGCAATGATATGTTCATGCTGCGCGAAAATAGCCGTAAAAGAATTACCGTTAATGCTGAATATGTTAACCGCCAGCTGAACATGCAGGAAGAAGAATTTCTCAGAGAACTCAGGGAAGCGGCCGGCAAAGTCGGCGACAAGGCCCACGAAAAGCAGATGGCCGAAGCAGCAGCTCAGCTGGATGCCGCCTGATTCAGCTCTTCGCTGCGCAGCTGTTTGATAACGGGTACCAGAAGGCAATAAAAAAACGGTGGTATGGTTTATTCCATACCACCGTTCTTAATTTTTGCCGTCAGGCTGTCATGCTTTTGCTGACCGGGCCGGCATTGATAACTTCTGGGGTTGACTGTGATTCGTATTTTTTGAAGTTTTCGTTGAAGCGGTTGGCCAGATCGTAAGCGGTTTTCTGGTAAGCGGCACTGCTCTGCCAGGTGCTGCGCGGGGTAAGAATTTCGGTTGGAACGCCCGGGCATTCGGCCGGAACTTCGACATTGAAAATCGGGTCTTTGATGAATTTTACATTCTTGAGGCTGCCATCAAGAGCGGCTTTGAGCAGGGCGCGGGTGTATTTGATCTTCATGCGGCTGCCGGTGCCGTAAGC
>JAKQKW010000484.1 GCA_029560455.1 Candidatus Rifleibacteriota bacterium | reverse complement strand
GGTGAAAAGGGCGATATCAAGCTGACTTTCATCGGGCATGCGTCGCTGATCATCGAGCACAGCGGTCGGGTTATCCATATCGATCCATGGTCTAAACTTGCTGATTATTCTCAACTGCCAAAGGCTGATCTGCTGATGCTGACCCACGAACACCAGGATCATCTCGACGCCATTGCCATCGATCTGCTCAAGAAGCCAGACACCAGCGTCGTTTATACCGAATTCATCAGCCAGCAGCGCGATGACGGCAAGGTTTTCAAAAACGGCGACAGTGGCGAAATCGACGGTATTCAGATCGAGGCGGTTCCGGCGTATAACATCGTGCACAAGCGCGAAAATGGCGAGCCTTACCACCCGAAGGGCCGCGGTAACGGCTACATTTTCACCATTGACGGCAAGCGTATTTATGTTGCCGGCGACACCGAAAACGTGCCAGAACTCAAAGAACTGAAAAACATCGACGTGGCGTTTCTGCCGATGAACCTGCCCTACACCATGACCCCTGAAATGGTCGCAGATCTGGCCACCGCGATAAAACCGAAGATTCTTTACCCTTATCATTTCAGCGAAACCGACACCAGCATCCTCGTGAATCTGCTTAAAGAACAGAAGGACATTGAAGTCAGAATCCGCAAATTGAAATAACACAGCTGACCGGCTCGCCAACCCGGCATGTCGACATGGCTGCCTTTATGCTGGCCTGAGCTCCATGGCAGCGAGGATTTAGAAACGGATGCTCCAGCCGAACCGCCCTTTCCTGTGCGGTTCGGCTGTTGCTTTGTGGCTGTGAATTGTCAGCACGTTAATTTCAGACCTTGACCTTATAACGATTTTCGTTTATACAATTCGTTATATGAGTAATGAAATACAGCGCGAGATTCTGCTGAGCTTTTTTAAGGTCCATATACTCCACCATGCCTCCGAAGAGCCGGTTTATGGCCAGTCGATCATGCAGGAGCTTCGAAGACACGGTTACGAAGTCAGCCCCGGCACCATTTATCCTGTTTTAAAGCGCATGGAAGCAAGAGGCTGGCTGGCAGCTTCCGATTCAAAAAGAACTTCGAGCAAAGACCGGCTCGAATACACCCTGACCACCGAGGGGAAAAAAGTTCTCGATGAACTGCGCGAAAAAGTCGTCGAACTTTACGAAGAGGTCTGCCTCCACAAATAAGATGGCTTTCTGCTCAACCCCAAAACTACCTCACCTGATCGGTCTGGAGTTCGGCTATGAATACTGAAAAAACCACAACAAATTCAAAACTGCGCCGGTTTATCGACTTTTTCGGACTGAAAAAAAGCGTTGTCGGCGTTCTGGGCATGTGCATACTGATCGGCCTCGGCGAAAAAATGGCAGAGAGATTTCTGCCGATTTATCTGGTCGCCCTTGGCGGCGGCGCATACATGGTGGGTCTGCTGAATTCTCTCGACAATCTGCTCTCGGCTCTCTATTCGTTCCCGGGTGGCTGGCTGGCCGAGCGCTATGGCACGAAAAAATCGCTGCTGATCTTCAATCTGGTGGCAATCGCCGGCTATCTGCTGGTAATACTGATTCCGAGCATATGGGCTGTAATGCTCGGCTCTGTATTGTTTATCAGCTGGACTTCGCTGTCTTTGCCGGCGACAATGGGCCTGATCTCAGAAGTTCTGCCGAAAAACAAGCGAACCATGGGCGTTTCGGTTCACTCGTTGATAAGGCGGATTCCCATGGCCCTTGGCCCGGTGATCGGCGGTTATCTTATAACGCGCTATGGCGAAATTGAAGGGGTTCGTTATGCCTTTATCGCCGCCCTGGTAATGGCTCTGATTTCCATGATTTTTCAGGAAACCATGATTCATGAGCCCGAAAAGAAGGCTCCCGAAAAAGCTGATGAGTCTGAAGCGCAGAAGCCTTTGCTGAGGCCAGAACTAAAGAGACTCCTGATCGCAGATATTCTGGTGCGTTTCTGCGAGCAGATTCCCTACCCCTTCGTCGTTCTCTGGTGCATGAATGTAAACAAAGTCTCGGGTATCGAATTCGGGGTATTATCGACAATAGAAATGGCAACCGCGGTTTTGATATACATTCCGGTGGCCTGGCTGGCCGATCGCGGCACCAAAAAACCTTTTGTCACCATGACCTTCGTTTTTTTCACCATTTTTCCGTTATTTCTGCTCTATTCAAAATCGTTCTGGATGCTGAGCGCGGCTTTCTTCATCCGCGGCCTGAAAGAATTCGGTGAACCGACCCGCAAGGCACTGATCATGGACCTCGCTCCCGAAGGGCGCAAGGCCGCGGCTTTTGGCACCTATTACCTTTACCGCGACATCGTGGTTTCTGTCGGGGCTTTCTCAGGGGCCATTCTCTGGGAAATAAGCCCTCAGGCCAATTTTATTGGCGCGTTTGTCTGCGGGCTGATCGGCACTCTGTGGTTTCACATCAAAGGCACTGATATGGCAGTCGTTGAAAGCGGTGAAATAAAGATAAAAGACAGCAGGTTTCGCTGAGACTCATTCAGTCTGAAGGCAATCGAATACAGGAGAAAAAATATGAAAAAAGTTGGCATAATACGCTGCCAGCAGACAGAAGACATGTGCCCAGGCACTGTCGATTTCAAATTTGCGACTCTCGGAAAGGGAGCATTTGCGGAAACCGGGCCATGTGAGGTTGTCGGGTTTGTTTCCTGTGGCGGCTGCCCCGGGAAAAGGGTTCTGCCGCGTGTAAAGATGATGATAGAGCGTGGCGCCAATGTCATCGCCTTTGCCAGCTGCATGAAAAACGGCAACCCGACCGGTTTTGCCTGCCCACATTTTCAGCAGATCGAGAAGTCGGTAAAAGATAACATTCAGGGTGAAATAACATTCCTCGACTGGACCCATTAAAACTTCGGTAACAGCTGCCGGTGCCAACTGACTTTTTTTACAACGACGCCTTATCTCAATCAGACGGATCTGTTTTGCGCAGGCATCTGAAATTCTCTAAATCAGGCGCAGCAGGTAGCCGGCCAGAGCGCCCCAGACGACGAGCCAGGCGACGTTTAGCTGTTTCCAGCGGTAGTTGATTAAAAAGGCGCCGATGGCGATCACGGCAAGGCGCCAGTCAAGGGCAAGAGCGTAGCCGAGTTCGAGCACCACAGCGAGCATCAGCCCCACCGAAACGACGTTTACCGCGTCGAGAAATCTAGATACGGCCGGCGAACGGCGCAGAAACGGCAAAATCGGGTTCAGCAACAGAACGAAGAAAAATGATGGCAGAAAAAATGCCGACGGTCGCAGCGGCAGCGCCTTCAAGACCGGCAATCTGATAGCCGATGAACGTTGCGGTCGAAAGAACCGGGCCGGGTGTAAACTGCCCGATGGCCACTGAATCCATGAGCACCTGCGAAGTCAGCCAGCCGAGTTTGTGAACCAGTTCATCGTTGAGAAAGGCGATGAGAACGTAACCGCTGCCAAACAACACAAACCCGATTTTCAGAAAAACGAGAAACAGATGCGAAGTTGTCACGGTAATTGCAGGGATTACCGGGGTTACCGCTGCGCTGCCTGCCCCAAGGATCGGCAGGGCCGCCTGAAGAACCGGCATATTACCTGAGCCGGTTCTGGAAAAATTGATCATGCCGACAACGCCGAGGCCCAGAATCACAGCTACCGCAGGCAGCCCCAAAAGCGACAGAATAACGGCAAGCAGCCCAAGAACAGCCAACTTTCGACTGCTGACCGCTTTGCGGCCGAGAGTGATGACAGCATTGCCGATGATCACGATTACCGCAGCCTTGATACCGAAAAAAAACGGCTCGATATTCGGCAAAGAACCATATTGAGCATAAAACCAGGCAATCAGGCCGGTTATAAACACGGCCGGGAAAATGAAGCAGATACCGGCCAGCAGCAGACCGAGGGTTCCGGCGCGAATATAGCCGCAATGAATTGCCATTTCAGTCGAGTTCGGGCCTGGAATCAGATTCGTCACCCCGACCAGATCGAGAAATTCCTGTTCACTCATCCACTGCCGCTTTTGCACGACTTCTTCCTGCATCATGGCGATGTGGGCGGCAGGGCCGCCATAGGCAAAAGCCCCAAGTCTGAAAAACACACTGGCAACTTCGCCAAGTGTTTTTAAATCAGCCATCAGCTGAGCCTCCATTTGGTAAAACATTTTATTACACGAAAAACGTAAACGGTTTTCGTTATTTTGTCAAGATAAGCATTTCCTGGCTGGGACAATCGCACTAAAATGCTCATATATTCATCAGAACAAAATTGTCGCCTGTATCCACAGTTGCATAAACCCGTAAATAACGAATATGAAATTCGTCATTCTTGACGTAGACCCAGGTAATTTACCGCGAACCCTGAGTGACTAAAACCTGACCTTTCTTTCAACCCGCCCTCAAGGATTTATTATTAACAGTTTTTATGCCCGGAACGGGCACCGGCAGAATCTCATCAATAAAGACTGCGTCTATGCAACCCACCTTCGAGAGTGCAGATAACACAGATTGCCCGTATTTTTGCGGGGGTACCTTGCGGGTTGGGTGTTCCGGCATTACAATTAGAAAATAATCTCAATAAGGCAGGTCGTTCTTTTATGTCATTACATATAAGAGTGAAAATAAGTATCGCGATTCTGATGCTGCTGGCCCTGACTTTCAATGTCAGTGCGCAGACGCCGCCGGTTCAGGGCGAAAACTGTTACAGCAGAGTTTTTGAAGAAAAGGTAATCGGGCACAGCCTGGCAAATACCTATCTGCTGATGTATGCCGCCTATAATACCTATGAAAACCGCATGGGCGTTGCCAATTTCAATGAATTTCAGAAGAAGTTCAAGGAGATCTTCACGCCGCTCGGCATCAGTCGCTTCGATTTCATCAACAAAAAAGAAAAGACCGCAGACACTCAGGCAGTGATCATGTCGAACGACAAGCTCGTCATTGTTTCTTTCCGCGGTTCTGAAAGCTCGACCAACAATAAAGTCAGCCCGGTCAAGATTGTTTATGACTGGGTTCTCACCGACTTCAACTTTTTCAAGAAGCGCGTTCCGTGGTGGGGCTGGGGCGTAAAAGTTCACAGCGGCTTCTATAATGCTCTCGACATCGTTTATGACGACCTCAAATCTCTTGTCGACCGTCACATGGCGGGCGTGCCGAAGCGTCTCTGGATCACCGGTCACAGCCTGGGTGCCGGAGTTGCCCCGCTGGCAGCCTATCGCCTTGCTGGTGACGGCCTCGATGTTCAGGGCGTCTACACATTTGCCGGCCCGAGAATCGGCAATGACAATTTTGCCAAGGCCATTAAGAAGCGTTTTCCTGATATGCAGCGCTGGGTGCTCGATAACGACATCGTAACCAAAGTGCCGTTCAAGATCATGAAATTCAAACACATCGTCGCCCCGAACAATATTTACGGCGACGGAAAATTTGCCATTGCCGACGGCGAAATGAAGGGCCCGGGCAAGGTAAAGAATCACATGCCCGGCATGTATCTGCAGAAAATCTACGATCTGCTGCCTCTCGAACTTAAAGACAAAATGCCGCCACCGCCGGCATTCGGCAGTGACAGATCGGTCGAAGATGCCGAACTCGAAAGGGCCTTCAATGGCGATGCAGTGAAAGCCGAAGAAGACACCAGCAACTGATTCGTCTCTAAAAAACAAAAACCGGGAGTGGCCAGCAGGCCCTTCCGGTTTTTTATTCAATCTCCGGCAGTTGATTAAATCCTCACCAACAGGCGCCCGGAATAAATATCTGCATGGCAGATGCCACGCATAAAAGGCTTTTCAGTAATATTTCACATATTATTTTACATTCGCGGGCTAAAGTTCTATCATTTTCAACAATAGATTTACACAGCAAGCAAAGGAGCTAAACCGGAATGGTTGTCTGCCATCTTATCAGGAAACAGACCTATTTTGACTCGGTAACGCTGATGCTCATCGGGTCACAGGTAAAGAAGCTTGACGGCATCGAAAACGCGGTCGTCGGCATGTGTACCGACTACAACATCGACAGCCTCAAGCGGCTGAACATGTATCAGCCCGAATTCGACGGCCTCACCCCGAATGATCTGATCATCTGCATCATGGGCAAAGACAAGGCCACAGCCGAAAGCGGCATCGCCGAAGTCGAAAAGCGCCTTAAATCGCGCAAACAGGCATCAGGTGCCAGTGCTGAACTGCCGCCCGCGACTCAGGAAGAAGCCGCCCGTCGCCTGCCCGAAGCCAACGTCGTGCTGATTTCGGTGCCTGGCGAATATGCCGCCCGTGAAGCGGCGCAGGCGCTCAACAACGGCCGTCATGTCATGCTCTTCTCTGACAACGTCAGCATTGAAGAAGAACTTGAGCTGAAAACTCTCGGCGTCAGCAAAGAACTGCTGGTAATGGGCCCAGACTGCGGCACCGCCATCATCAACGGCACTCCCCTCGCCTTCGCCAACGCGGTCCGCAGCGGCGATATCGGCCTGGTGGCAGCTTCAGGCACCGGCCTGCAGGAAGTAACCAGTACCATTCATCGCCTCGGCTGCGGTATTTCGCAGGCAATCGGCGTTGGTGGCCGCGACCTCTCAGAAAAAATCGGCGGCCGCATGACAATAATGGCGACCCGCGCGCTCGCAGCCGACCCGGCCACCAGGGTAATCGTGATGATTTCAAAACCGCCGGCAGAGAAGGTTCTCAAACCGCTGTTTGCCGAATTCAAAAACATCGGCAAGCCGGTCGTGGTTTATTTTATCGGTGCTGACCCGAAAATGATCGAAGAACAGGGTTTCGTCGCCGCCCGCAATCTCGAAGATGCAGCGATACAGGCCTGTCGTCTCAGCAATAAAAAACAGCATAACCCCGAAATGGCCGACAGCGAAATTAAAAAGCTCGCCGACAAAGTTAAACTGCCGGCAGCCAGTCTGCGTGGCCTTTACAGCGGCGGCACCCTCTGCGATGAAGCACAGCGTCTGCTGCAGCCGGTCATCGGCGAAATATTCTCGAACACTCCGGTTAAGGGCTGCAAAGAAATGCCCGATGTTTACAAAAGCAGCGGGCATTGCATCATCGACCTCGGTGACGATAACTTCACCCGCGGCAAAGCTCACCCGATGATCGACCCCGACTACCGTTCCGAACGCCTGGTGCAGGAATTCGCAGACCCCTCAGTCGGCATCATCTGCTTTGACGTCGTGCTCGGCTATGGTTCACACCCAGATATGGCCGGCGAAATGGTTGGCGCCATCGAGCGTGGCCGCAAAAAGAGCGGACGCAACCCGGTTCTCGCCGCCTGCATCTGCGGCACCGAAGAAGACCCGCAGGGCTGGCAGCAGCAGAAGGCCAGACTGGCAGAGGCCGGCGTCAGCGTTTTCCCGACCAATGTCGCGATGGTTAAATTCGTTCAGCATTGCCTGGAAAGGAAATAATCGATGAGCAAACTAGTCAGCTTTTTTGGGCAGAAGGTAAAAGTTATCAACCTCGGAATTCCGAGTTTCGCTGAAGATCTGAAAAAACAGGGTGTCGAAGTCATGCACACCGAATGGCGCCCGCCCGCAGGCGGCAACAAGAAGATTCAGGCTCTGCTCGCGAAAGTAGAAGCCTGGCAGAGCAAAGTTAAAGCCGGAAAAGGAGCCAGATAATGCTTATAGATATTCAGGAAGCCAATGCAAAAGCCCTGGCCGCCATTCAGGCTGCCCAGCCGATCATCAAGGGTATCGATACCGCCATTAATGTGGTTCCGGGTATGAAAAAGAATCTGATTCTGCATGCCGGGCCCCCGATCACCTGGGCAAAAATGTCTGGCCCGCTCAAAGGCGCCGTAATCGGCGGTCTGATCTATGAAGGCCTCGCCGCCAACCCGGCAGAAGCCGAAAAACTCGCAGCCAGCAGCCAGATTGAATATTCGCCCTGGCACGAACATGACGGCGTCGGGCCGATGGCCGGCGTTGCCACCGCCAGCATGCCGGTCTGGATCGTCGAGAACAAAACCAATGGCCGCAAAACCTTCTGCACTCTCAATGAGGGCCTCGGCAAGGTGCTGCGCTACGGCGCTTTTTCAGACGAAGTCATTACCCGCCTGAAATGGATGGAAAAGACACTGGCACCGGTTCTCAAAGCTGCGATCCCGCTCGCGGCCGAGATAAATCTGAAAAACATGATCGCGCAGGCGCTGCAGATGGGCGATGAAGTGCATAACCGCAACAAGGCCGCCACTTCGATGCTGATTCGCGAGCTGGCCGCGGCCATTACCAAAACCTCGTTCAGCCAGGAAGAAAAGGCGCGCGTGCTTGAATTCATGCATTCCAACGACCATTTTTTCCTCAATCTCAGCATGCCGGCCGCTAAAGTAATGCTGCAGGCGGCTGAATGGATCGAAGGTTCGACGATCGTCACCACCATGTGCCGCAATGGCACCGAATTCGGCATCAGGGTTGCCGGGTTGAAAGACCGCTGGTTCACCGGCCCGGCCCAGATCGTGCAGGGCCTTCTGTTCCCAGGCTTTGAAGAAAAAGACTGC
Organism: Candidatus Rifleibacteriota bacterium; assembly: GCA_029560455.1. The sequence goes on along the minus strand of JAKQKW010000484.1, from coordinate 911 downwards.
AACCCCGATATCGGTGACAGCGCCATTACCGAAACATGCGGACTTGGCGGCTTTTCGATGGCAGCAGCTCCGGCAATCGTTAAATTTGTCGGCGGCACGGTCAGCGATGCAATGAACTTCACCCGTAAAATGTATGAGATCACCGATGGTGAATCGCAGTCGTTCCAGATTCCGGCGATGGATTTCCGTGGTTCACCGACCGGTATTAACCTGCTTAAAGTCTGTGAAAAGAACATTTTGCCGCAGATCAACACCGGTATCGCCCACAAAGATGCCGGCGTCGGCCAGGTCGGTGCCGGGCTGGTCAACCCGCCGATGAAATGCTTTGAAGACGCCCTCGAAGCATATGTTGAAAAATATTGCCAAAATTAGTATCATTTAACCATACGAACAATTAAAGGAGTCAATTGATGACAAAAGTAAAAATGTATGACCTTACCCAGAGACTGAGTATCCACACTCCGCCCTGGCCGAGCTATATGCCCCTGCAGGTTCAGTATTTCAAGCGCATCGCCGGTGCCCACATGGGCCAGGGCGCCAACGGTCAGATCATCAAGACCAGCAACCACGTCGGCACTCACATTGACGGCGAAATTCACTTCTGCGCCAACGGCAGAACCATCGGCGAAGTTCCGCTCGAAGAATGGTGTGGCGACGGCGTGGTCGTCGACATTTCAGACGAAGTCAGCGATTTCTCGCTGTATTCACCCGAAATGCTGATGAAAAAAGCCGATATCCGCAAAGGCGATATCCTCATCATCAATACCGGTTACCACAAATACGGCTGGGATCAGCCCCAGGCCGACGAAGTGCGCTATATGGTCAAGCACCCGGGCCCCGATGCTGAATTTCACAAATGGGCACAGGAAATGAAATTCAAATGGATCGGCGTTGACTGCGGTTCAGCCGAC
>JAKQKW010000476.1 GCA_029560455.1 Candidatus Rifleibacteriota bacterium | reverse complement strand
TATTGGTGATGCCCATGAAAAAGTTGAAAGCCCGCACTGCTTTTTCATCGCCCTGAACCACCGGGTTGATCTGGCGCAGGTCAAAAAGGGCTCTGATTCCGTTCTTTTCGCCGGTGAGAGTGAGAATGATGGCGCGCATGCACTTTGCCGGCCGGGCAGCTCTGACGCCGGTTATGGCAGCGGCTTCAGCTTCAGCGGCACTGTGCAGGGCAAGAAACTGGAAAATGCGGCTGTGAGTGAACCAGCGAATCGCCGAACGGGTGCCCGGTGCTGTCTCGCTTTTTTTCGCGGCAAATTGACGGGCCAGCTCTTCTGAAGCACTGGCGGTAATGTCGGGCTGGCACAGGGCGATACTCCTGAAAGTATCGACAATACTGGCTTCGCTGGCGACCGGCTGCCTGAAAGTCAGGATTTCGTCGTCATATCTGATTTCGACGATTTCTTCGACAACTTCATTTTCGGCCAGAGAAACCGGTTGCGCCTGGTTTTCTAGTCTTCCGGCCGGAGTTTCTGCCGAAACGTAAAGGGTCTGGCCATTATCGGGCGAATAATAGAAGACATCGATTGGGCCAGCTGAACAGTCTGCCGGTTTAAGACCGGGGTTGTCGAACAGGGTGAGAAGACTTTCGCTCTCATCATCACTTTCGCCACCCAGTGCCGAACCCATTGCCCCCATCATGCCGGCGTGACCGGCATTTCGTGGTTTTACCTTAAGACTGATGTTCAAGCTGACGCTGAGGGTGCTTTCAGAAGATTCTTCGTCGCGGATTGCTTCGATTTCATCATTCAGCTCGGCAGCATCTTTGAAGAAGGGTATCACCAGACGTTTCTGGCCAACCGGCAAAACCGGCAGTGCTTCAACCTCTGATTGCCAGCCGGTCAGCTTGTGAAGTGCGGCTTTGCCCGAATCGGTAAGCACGGCTGCCATGGGCTTATCGTCGATAATAGCGCCGTTGGCTTTGTAATACAGCCTGGCAATTTCAAGCAGGTCGGCCGGAACACCCCAGTTCTGCATGAGAACCGCTTCTGGTGAATAAACCGGACGGCTGAGGTTGGTGTCGGCCGGAATGCAGCCAAACTGACGCATTCTGGCGATAAATTCAGTTTCGTTCATCTTCAGCAGTGCCTGCAGGTTGTCGCTCATAGCGATTTTGAAGTCAGGAACCGGCAATACCGGCCCGTCGATTTCGACTGCTGCGGATGTATTGCCGGCATTAACGGTGTTTTTTGTGTCGGTCGCTATCTGATGGCGTTCAGAGGCTGCGCCGGCTTTCTTTTTCCAGCCGCGGGCAACCCGTTCTGCGTGCACTTTTTCGGTGAGAGCCGCGATTTCATTGCGGCGCTGCGGGTCAATCTGAAAGACATCGCTGCCGGCCAGCAGATAATCGTCGATTTTGCCTTCACCTTTGATTTTTGCCTGGTAATCGAGCTTGAAAAGCCCGGATTTTATAAGCGGCTGTTCTTCATTGTCTTCGACGTAGTTGATGCGATAAATCAGGCGGCTTGAGTGGCCGTCAGCAACCACTATCTGATCACCGGGCCCGAACAGGTATTCTTTGTTGTCAGCTTCGTAACGGCAGATGGTTTCGCCAAAATGCAGCTGTAGAAGTTCTTCGGCAGAAATTTCTGTGCCGCTGCCGTCTTTTTCGTCATTCAGGGTGATATCGAAAAGAGCCACGCCATCGCTCAGGCTGTAAGCATTGATGTCGAGACTGATTTTATCTCCGGCCGCGGTTTGCACAGGTTTTTCACGGCTGACAGCCTTGTCGCCGGCAGCAAGCAATTGTTCGTTGCCGGCCAGGTCAAGGCGTAGGCTGCCTTTGACCTGTTTTGCCAGGGTGGCTGGTAGAACGTAAGCCTGTTTCAGATGATTATTTGAACCGGGCAGGAACAGAACCGGTTTGTGCCATCCGTTCGGAACTGTGGTTGTGCGCGATGACGGTGCGAGAACCAGTTCGCCAAAACGCGTCGGCAGTATTAAAGACAGGCGTTCGACCGGGTTCAGGTCGAGCAGGGATTGAGACTGAGAGGTCATCTGCAGCGAAAATGTGCGCAGAGTCAGGTGTTGGGCTGGTTCTGGCAGCGGTGAATCGTCAAAACCGTTCAACGTAAGCTTGAATGTGTCAGCAATGGTGGCGGCCGGTTTTTGCGGGAGGCCAGCGTTTTGTGTCTCTGATGCCACCGCGGCGAATGTGCCGATTACCGGCAGGTGAATGGGCCCAAAGTTTGTGTCGTAATAGCTGAGAGCGGCTTTTTTAAGGGTTTCGTTCGTGTCGAATTCAAAGATCAGGTAGCCTTCGACCGGCTCAGCCGGGTTGATCTGCAGGCTTTCGTCGTCGGGAAGCAACAGCGGGTCTTCGCTCAACCACGAAAGATCAGAGATCGGAGCAGCCGGCAGTTCGTTGAGCCGGGCAAAAAAGTGACTGCGCACATCCGGAATAACATAAGGCTGGCGGGTTTTGACAGTTTTTACGGGTTTTGGGGTCTGGCCGACAAAATTGGCCGGGTGTGCCTGCGAGCCTGAATCAACCGTGGTTTCCTGTTCGGGCAGAGTGTTCTCGAGTCGGATTCTGAAAGCGGCGCAGGGAACACTGACGCCTCTGAATTTCGACAGCAGCAGCAATTCGACGACCTTGAGACGCATCGCCTGATTCTGGCTTTCGGCATCGATTGGCAGGCGACTGGTGATAATGGTTTCGTCGCGGGTTTTACTGTTGCCATAAAGGTTCTGGCTGAGGTCGAGATTGTAACGCTGCAGAGATGCCGGCAGTTCAGCGAAGCTGATTTTAAGGCCGTTAACCGCAGCTTTTGAGGTTACCGGTGGCAATGGCATGGCGAATTTGTCACTGCCACTCATCAACAGTGTCTGACCATTGCCTTCGCGGCGGCTGAAAACCAGTTGCACCGGCAGACGCGGGTCGGCGGTTGCCGAGGCGATGTCAATGCGTTTCCCGAAGGCTTCGATGGCGGTTTTGACTGCATTGAGATCGGTAGAAACAGCTGCCTGGCCATTGCACATGCTGGCTGCGGTTTCGAAAGGTTCTTTTTCACGCTCGTCAACCATGCCGATCAGGGTGGTATTGATGCCGGCATCTTTGATGCTGCCGAGTAGAGCCTGATATTCAACTTCGTTGCCGCCGAGATCGAGACCGGCGTCGGTTATCAGAAGCAGATACTTGCGGTCAGTCGGTATCTCTTTGAGCATTTTGAAAGCTGTCTGCAGGGTTTCGAAAGTTGCGGTACCGCCACCGGCTTCGATTGGCGCAAGGCTGGCGAGTAGCTGTGCCTGGTCGCCGGTGAATACCTGAACTACGTTCTGATACAGGCTGTAGGTGGTTATCTGGGTAATTGCATCTTCGGGCAGCTGCCTGATCAGGTCGCGCAGGATGGCTTTGGCTTTTTCGAGACGGTAGTCACAGCCTTCTTCTTCTGGTGGCATATTCATCGAACCGCTGACGTCGAGAACGATGCTGATGACCGGGGCGTCGGCATTGCCTCTGACGCCGGGGCGTCTGTAGACCATTTCGTGTTCGCGCCCGAGAATCGAGGCTACCTGCGCGAAAACCTTGCTGATGTTGTCTTTGTCGGCCTTGTGATAGAATCCGCCCGAAAGCGTCGCCAGCCTCTTCAGGGTCACATCATCCGGTTTTGCGCCAAAACCGATGGTAAAAACCGGTATTTCGGCTTCTTTAACTGCGGCGAACATTTCTTCAGGTCTGGTTTTGCTGCCGGGACCGGTATCATTGTGGTTGGCATCGAAGCCATCAGTAAACAGCAGAACTGCCGGGCGACTGCGGTCTTTGCATCGGCTCAGCCCCAGCATCACGCTGTCATTCAGACAGGTGGCGCCATCGGCCTTAATCGATTTGAGGGCTTTGAGCAGTGCTGTGCGGTCTTTTGCGGCGATTTCCTTCGCTTTTGTGTCGAAATCGACGAGAGTGATTTCACTGTCGGGCGGTAGCAGCCTGACAAACTGGTCGACCGAATCGAGTGCCAGCTTCATGTCTTTCTTCATCGAGCCTGATGAATCAAGCAATATTGTCAGACTCAATGGAGTGGCAACCGTGCCGGCCGAAATTACTTCAGCTTTGACGCCACTTTCTGAAGCTTCGAGATCTTCTTTGTTTATCTGGCCCTGCCATTGCGGGGTGGCAAAGCGTATCTGCACCTGGTCGTCATTGAGCAGGCGCGCAGATCTGATGCGCATTTCCCTGTGCA
>JAKQKW010000008.1 GCA_029560455.1 Candidatus Rifleibacteriota bacterium | reverse complement strand
AAATTATTCTTATACTCAAAAACATCATAAATCATGCAATTCATAAGAAACCAACTGGAGGTTACAAGTTATGAGTAAAGTGTATAAAACCCTCGCAGTCCTTCTTCTTGCCTTTGGCTTCTTCGCAGTATCAGGCGAAATCGACCAGGTTATGGCTGCCAAAAAGAAAGGCTGTCAGTCCTTCTTCAAAAAAGCAGCCAGCAAAATGAAAAGAAACATCAAAAAGGCCTGCAAAAAGACCAAGCGCGCTTTCGTAAATGCAGGTTCTGCCGTTACCAACAAGATAATGGACAGCGCCGTAAAAGCCAAATCCAAGATCACCGGCAAAAAAGCCAAGAAGACCTGGGTAAAAGGTCACTACAAGAAGGGTGCCAAGAGCCACACCAAGGGTCATTTCCGCAAGGTAAGCAAAAAGGGCGGCAAGAAAAGCTCAAGTTCCTCCAGCAGCGCACCGGCAGTAAGCGGTCAGCCCCTTCCCCCGGCACAGGATCCAGTTCTACCGAATTTTAACCGTTCGAAGCGATAATGTGATATAATACGCCGGTTCTAACAACTCAATCGAAGCAGGTTTGTCTCTTGAGGCAGACCTGTTTTCATTTTCAGAAAACCCAGGTGTCGAAATGTATGAAATCAGATTATTTCAGTGTTGAGGGACCGTCGTTAAACAAGGGTGAGGAATGTGAGAAGATCCTGAGTCGGCTACCGGAATGGTTTGGCAGTGGTGACGCGTTGACCGGTTACCGTGCCGAAATCGACATGCTGCCGACCTTCATGATCAGAAGACACGACCAGAGCTGTGGCTTTATCTGCATCAAGCCGCACTTCAAGGAATCGGTAGAGCTTTATGTGCTTGGCCTGCTGCCAGAATTTCACCGTCACGGCATCGGACGCTCGGCCATCGAATCGGTAACCGAGTATTGCCGATCGCGTGGGTATGAATACATGCAGGTAAAGACTGTGAGTTCGTCGAGTGACTGGCCGCACTACGAAGAAACCCGAAAATTTTATCTGTCACTGGGCTTCAAGCCACTCGAAGAGTACCCGTTATTCTGGGGCCAAGGCAACCCATGCCTGCAGATGATTAAAAAAATCGCATGACATAGCGACCTGATAATTATTTGCTTGTAAAATTCGGCCTGAATGTTCTATGCTTGGTTGCAGAACCTGTGAAGGAGAGTTTGCCACATGGGAATCATCAAAGGCAGAATACAGAGAGGACTCGGCGAGTCAAAAAATACCGTTCGCGAGCAGATGCCGTTTTTCCGTGAATGCTTTCCTGAGGTGACCGGCTGCAAAGAAGGCACGATTAACATTCTGCTCGAAAAGCCGCTGGTAATACTCACGCCCGACTTTACCAGCAAACCACTGCCATGGCACCCTGCCTTCAAGGTGGTCAAAGGTGGCGAAGTCTTCAAATTCGTGCGCATCAACATCACGGTCGAAGGCTGCAAACCAGTAAAAGCCTGGATATACAAGGCGCAGTTCTCACCATACCACGACAATCCTTTCTACATCGAGGTGCTCGCCCCACCCATCGGTTTCAGCGGCGAACCCTCATGCTCGATCGAAATTCTCAGCAGATGCAGCGAGGGTTTTGTGGTAGTCGATGATTCAGAGCGACCGGCAGGCTGAGAATGGAACTGGCGCGCCTCACCGAGCGGGTGTTATGGGTTCGCGGCCCCGCCAATGTCGGCATAATTCTGCTTGAAAACAGCAATGTCGCCCTGATAGATTCTGGCTGCGACGAGCAGTTCGCCAGAAAACTTCATAAGCTGCTCTCAGATTATCGTTTCAAGGTCTCACACATTCTCAATACTCACGCTCACGCCGACCACATCGGAGGCAACAGCTATTTTCAGGAAAAGTGCGGCTGCAGGATAATGGCTTCGACGCTCGAGGCTCCCACCATAAGGCAACCCCTGATTCAATGTGCCGTACTGTTCGCCGGCGCCCCGATCAGCGATCTGATGAACCGCTTCATCATGGCGAATCCGAGTCAGGTCGAGGTTGTCAGCACAAATGAGCTGCAGCTCGGCGATCTCAGAATCGAGATACTCGACCTACCAGGCCATTCGGTAAATCAGAAGGGTTTTCTCGTCGATGGCGTGGCATTCGTTGCTGACACGCTTTTTCCTGACAACTTTTTCAACAAGCAGCGCCTGCCTTTCAATTATGACCCGCACGCGCACGCACAGACACTCGAAAAGCTGAGAAAAATCGAAGCCCGCTGTTACATCGGCGGCCACTTCCTGCCGCAGAACGAGATCAACACACTCATCGCCAACAACCTCAGCCATCTCAACGAATCGGTTGAATTCATGCGCGGCCTGCTCAAGGCGCCGATGCCGCAGGATAGAGTGGTCAAGGCATTTCTTGACCATTATGGGCTCAAAAAGACGAGCTGGG
>JAKQKW010000462.1 GCA_029560455.1 Candidatus Rifleibacteriota bacterium | reverse complement strand
AGTGAAATCGTAGATGGCATTGGCGACGTCAGAGACTTCGGCGCGGGTCGGGCGCGGTGAGTCAATCATTGTGTGCAGCATCTGGGTCGCGGTAATGACCGGTTTGCCGGCCATATAGCAGCGTCTGATGATTTCTTTCTGCACGATCGGCACTTCTTCGGGCAGCAACTCGACGCCGAGGTCGCCGCGGGCGACCATGATGCCGTCGGCCACTTCTAGGATATCGTCGAAGTTGTTGAGGCCGGCGTGGTTCTCTATTTTGGCGATTACCTTGATGTCGGGCTTGCCTTCGATGTCGAGAATGGCCTTGACGCGCCTGATGGTGTCTTCTGATTCGGTGAATGATACGGCGATGAAGTCAAAATCGTTGCGGGCGGCAAAAATGATGTCATCGCGGTCTTTTTCGGTCGGATTCGACATGTTCAGATGCAGCTTCGGCACGTTGACGCCGCGCCGTGACTTGATGCTGCCGCTGTTGAGAATCTTGCAGACAATGGTTTTGTCATTGGGGATATGTTCAACTGCAAGCTGAATCAGGCCGTCGTCAAGCAGAATCGTCGAGCCGGTTTCGAGCATCGAGGGCAGGCGGTCGAACGAAATGCTGAGAAGATCGGCGGTGCCGGTGACGGTCGTGGTGGTGAGGGTAATGTTTTTGCCGGCTTCGAGATGAATTCTGTCACCTTCGATCATGCCGGTTCTGATTTCGGGGCCCTTGGTGTCGAGCATCAGGGCCACAGGTTTTTTCATTTCATCGCGCAGTTTCTTGACGGTGGCGACTCTCGCACCGTGTTCCTCGTAATCGCCATGAGAAAAGTTCAGTCGGGCTACGTTCATGCCGGCATTGATCAGTTCACGCAATACCGGTTCCTGTTCGGCTGAGGGTCCAAGTGTGACAAGTATTTTGGTTTTTCGCATATAATTCGGTGCTTTGATTTCCTTTCGCTGCGCAAAAAGTGCCCAGTTTTGATGGGTCACCAGCTCATAGCAAAAAGCATGCCATGAATTCTGTCTAAAAAGTGAACAGTTGCTGTAGATGAATTTGCTGCCATTGTTGCCATGATTTCGCAGTTCTTGCTGAAGAATCGTCGGAATAATTTCTTCCGGTCATTAATTATTTCTACTTTTCCGGGCCGGCGCGCGTTTCTTCAGAAAAAAGAAGGGGCCGCCAGAATTTTTCTGGCGGCCCCTGG
>JAKQKW010000454.1 GCA_029560455.1 Candidatus Rifleibacteriota bacterium | reverse complement strand
ATGACATGTAAGCCATTGCCGTCGTTCCGACCTGTGCGACAAACGATTTCTGACAAGAAACACACATTCTGCAATAATCGCCGGACCTGCCTGGAACAGGCGCTCTAAGATAACTAAAACAAGCGCGTGCCCTGGAGTGGTGAAAAAGTTTGCTTAATAGCGGTTTAACGGTATAATTCAGGGGTTCGTACACACCGACCGCCAATTAAAGAATGCAGATGCGTATCGGCCAGCCGGCTGACAGGCAAAAACTGCGAGATAGCAGCAGACTACGCGATTCTGCATAAAAAACACCCGGGCGGTAGAGGCTAAACAGGGAGAAACCCGGATGATTGAAAGTGGCTTTGCATTCGTTGCGGCACTGCTCTTCATTGCAGCGGTCATCGTGCAGCTCGACAAAAAATTTCGCACCTTTTTCGAATACGTGCCCGGCATTGTCGTGCTGTATTTTCTCGTGATGACGCTGTCAACTCTCGGATTCTGGAAACAGACCGACGAAATCAACTTTTACTACAACCAGCTTAAAAACAACATTCTGCCGGCAATGATCTTTCTGATGCTGCTGCACTGTGACCTGAAGAAGATCCTCAAACTTGGGCCACGCATGCTGCTCGGCTTTTTCTCGGCCTCTTTCACGATCGCCACCGGCTTCATCGTCGTTTATTTTCTTTTCAAGGGCCATTTTGAACCGCATACCTGGAAAACCTTCGCGGCCCTGTGCGGTTCCTGGATGGGCGGCACCGGCAATATGGCTGCAATTCAACTGGCACTTGGGGTCGCCGACTCACAGATGGGCTACACTCTGATCATGGACTCGGTCAACTACGCGGTCTGGGTTATGCTGCTGCTGATGGCAGTGCCTTATGCCCGCCACTTCAACAACTGGACCAAGGCCGATACGAGCCAGATCGACGCGGTCGGTGCCAGCCTGATGAGCGAAAAAACTGACCAACCCCTGCCAACCACCTTCCATGACCTGATTCTGCTGCTCGGCACCAGCTTCATGGTCGCCGCCGTTTCGCAGTATGTGGCACCGATGCTGCCGACCTCATCGTTCGTTTCAACCTACAGCTGGGTGGTGCTTATAGCCACTGCCGCCGGCATAATTGCGGCCCTCACTCCGCTCGGCAAGACTTCGGGCATCTCTATGCTCGCCAGCCTGATGCTTTATCTGATCGTGGCCCTGATCGGCTCGCGCGCCAATTTTGCCGAATTATCGCAGGCACCCTTCTACATTTTCTGTGGCTTTCTCATTCTGGTCATTCACGCCGTTCTTCTGGCGCTGATCGCCAGAATCTTCAAGCTCGACCTGTTCACCTGCGGCGTCGCCAGTCTGGCCAATATCGGCGGCGTTGCCTCGGCACCGATTCTTGCTGCTGCCTACAG
>JAKQKW010000447.1 GCA_029560455.1 Candidatus Rifleibacteriota bacterium | reverse complement strand
GGCTTCTGCCCCTGCAAGACTCTTCTGGCTGCTCTGATGTGATTTGCGTCGAGAAAGAACCCCGGCCGGTAGTCGTCAGAAAGACCCATCGCCTCAAACGGAACCGTGACATGCCGGTGAAACATAAGATAAACGCGGCCGGCTGAGATCGCTGCCGTCAGTAACAGCATTATCACTACGGTAAGCACAACCCTGACGACCATGCGGCATGAAAAATACCACCTGATAAAAGCACCCGGCAGGCTAAAAAACCACATAAAAAATCTGACCATGAGGCCAAAACATTTTTTTAAAACAGCTTTCATTTTTGCGACTCCCTGCTAACAGTTTTATTTTCTATATGAACTTCGCAACAGGCAAAGGCCATGGCGCTGAGCAGCGGCAACAGATAAAGAGCGAGAAGCGGCGCAGCCATGACAATTATCTGAGCGAATTCCTGCCATGAGAAAAATTTTGCGGTCGGGCTGGAAACAACGCCATACGCCGCAAAAACCGACTGGTCTGATACAAAAAAGCTGACAAAGCCAGACAGCTGACCACCAAAAGCAAATGTGACAAGAAGAATCACCAGAGCTGCTGCCATGGTCGCCAGAAAACTGACCAGCTGTTGCCAGGCCAGTTCGGCTGTTGCCCGGGTGCGAACCGACTCGATAACAGCTTCGCATACCGGCGGTGAACCCGCCAGTTGCTCAACTGTCGCAAGATCTTCGGTCAGGGTATTTTTTTCAGTCACAGTAGCCATCTCCCATAATTCCGGCAATTTTTTCCTTCACGCGTGCAAGCCTCGACATTACGGTTCCGATTTTTATGCCAAGCTGTTCAGCAATCTGTTCGTATGAGCAACCGGCCGCAAAGCGCAGAGCGACAATTTCGCGCTCATCGTCAGAAAGGTCCTGCAGGGCTTCTCTCAGCCTGGCGATACTCTGTTCGCGGGCAAACAGCTCACAAAGTTCAGTCGACGCATCAGGTCGGTCACATTCGCGAAAATCGGCCAGCAGCTTGAGTTTTCGCCACCAGCTTTTTCTCAGGTTAAGGGCATCGTTTCTCACAACCTTCACCAGCCAGCTTTTATGATTGAAGCCTTCTTCGATAAAACGCGGTTCATGCAAAGCTTTCACAAAAGCATTCTGCACCAGATCCAGGCTTTCCTGGGCATCGAGAAGAACGCTGTAGGCAACGGTAAAGGCCAACCCCTGATACTGCCGTATCAGTGCTTCGAACTTCTGGTTTTGTTGCCGGTAATCGATCATGCAATTCTGCTTTCAAAAATAAAAACAAGGCTGGCGCAAATTTATTCCCGATTTTTTCAATTTTTTTTAAACGTGTTCAAATGCACGGTTGGCGAAAGGTTGTGCAGCAACAAAAAGGAGGCTGCTTCACCTTTTTTGTGAAACAGCCCCCAGTTTCAGTCACAGTCAGATAATCAGGAAGAAATGGCGTTGAGAATAGCAGTCAGGCGGGTGCGGGTCGAGCGCTCGCAGTTCTGTGAGGCAAGACCTCGTTCGATGGCCTGGCGGGCCGCCACTTTATCGCCTCTCTCGTAATGGTAAAGAGCAATATAGAGGTTGGCACGACCATTACCGGGGTTGGCGGCGAGTTCATGGTGCAGAGCCTTGAGACCGTAACCGGCGGTAGTTGCGGCCATGGCCGATTCACCGGCGGTATGCAGAGCCGAAGACAGGCCGAGCCAGGTTCTGCCTATTTCAGCGTTATCACCAGCTTTTCTGAAATGCTTCATTGCGGTGAAGAATGAACCCTGTTTCAGATAATCTTCGCCAAGCATTCTGAAGCTGCTCTGGTGTGCGTGTCTGGCGCCTGGCAGAGCAAGAACGCTGACAAAGTTGATTTTTTCGTGGCCGGCAGTCTCGCCATCAGTGATAATTCTTTGACAGATGCCCTTGAGAGCCGGGTCATTGACGGCCGGCAGCAGACTTTTGATACGATCGATACCTTCTTTGATACGCCCCTCGGAATAATCGAGCAGGGCGAGCAGAATACCGTTTCTTGCGTCATCAGGGCGCAGTTTTGCGGCATGGTTGGCATAGGTGCGCACCTGTTCGGGGCGATAATCAGCGGTCAGATAGAATCTGGCAAGATTGAACCAGACTTCGCCGTTGTTAGCGTCGCTGCGGGCAAGCTGCGAGAGTGTGGCTTCGGCACCTTTGTAATCGAGATTCTGCATCTGTGCATCAGTAAGCATGCTGCCGATCAGGGCATCATTGGGAAATCTGGCAAAAGCTTCGCGCAGCAGGCGGGTGGCTACTGCATGATGCCCGGCACCCATGGCGATACCTGCTACGAGTCTTGCCTGATCTACCGGGTCTTTCAGAGCCGCTCCCTGGTTGTAGATGTCGAGAAAAGATTTGTACGATTCGGGCGAAAGCACCGATTTAAGCTGCATCAGGTGCTGACCGAAACCGGTAAAGTCGCGGTTGTAGACAAGTACCAGGCTGTTAAGAATCTGAACTTCGAGAAAGCGGCGCGAATCTTTGGCAGCGCGAGCCAGTTCTTCGGCTTTCATCAGGCTGACTGCAGCCGCACGAGTATCGTCGCTTTCAAGGTTGTATCTTGCCTGCTCAAGGTTGACGAGCAGTGAATCTTTTGCCAGAACCAGATATGATTCGAGATCGAACGCGGCAACATCTTTTTGGGCTGGCAGGGGCGCCTGGCGGGCAACGACGGACGGTTTTTGCACATTCACCATGCGGCCGTCGACAAAGGCCTGCGGTGCAAACTGCTGAACCTGCGGTGCTGCAGCTCCTGCCGGGGCAACGGCTACAGCTTTTTCGACCGGCACAAGAGCTTTTGCAGCTACAGCATGGGTTTTTGACGTTGCAGGAACCGGCTGCAAATTCTGGGCCGCAGTCTGGGCTGTTCTGACTGCCTGAGCAGGCTGCTTCTGGATTTTTGCTTTTGAGGGCACAGCAGCAGTCTGCCTGTTCTGGGGCACTGCAATTACTGCGGCGTTATTAACCGGAGCTGCCCCCACTTCCTGAAGCAGTTGCCGGGCACGTTCGTGTTCCGGTTGCACTCTGAGAATCCACTCGAGGTGGGTTCGAGCTTCTGCTGGCCGGTTAAGGCGCACCAGATTTTCTGCCAGATATACTCTGGCAATAATATTACTCGGTGAGTTCTGCAAAACAGCCTGAAACTGGCTGTGACTTTCAGAATAGCGGTTCAACGAAAACAGGGCCTGGCCATAACGAAATCTTGAACGCAGATCTTCAGGCACATATTTGAGAGCCTGCGCAAAATTCTCGGCAGCGGCGGTAAAATTGTGAGCCGCGAAGGCGGTTTCCCCGGCTGAGAAATGGCTGTTAAAATCGGCGGCTGCCTGACCCGGCATGCACGAGCCGAGTATTAACAGAGATGAGAGAAAAGCGCTTTTGATCATGCCTTTCTGCATGGTATGTGCCTCCGAAAATATAGTCTGCAAGGACTATCGGCAGATAGCGGCAAAAAAAAAAGGGGGCCCCGGAAAAATCATCTATAAACTTTTAAGCAAAAGTGACGATAATTAAATTGGGATAAGGGAAAAATATGCCTTTTTAACAAGGAAGTTACAAGGGAGTTTAATATGGTTGATTCCATTCAGGGGCCTGGTAAGAGAATAATTATAACTACCAAACCCAAGGCCAAAGAGTCTGTCGACAAAAAAAGCTCGTTTGACGAAGCTCTGAAAGACAAATCAGAGACTACTTCACGAGCTGGACACGCTCCAATCGGGAGCCCGGCGCAGAATAATTTGAAAATTCTGCAGCAGCAGCAGCTTTTGCACATGCAACGCCTGCAGGAAATTGCGAAGCAGGTTCAGGACGGCACCTACAAGATGGTCGATCCGGCAGTGCTTGCCGAGAAAATCTATCAGGTAATCGCCGACAAGCCGACGCGAGAAAAGTTCATCAAAAAGATGCTGCAGGAAGAGGCCGAACGCATACCGGCCAAAGATCGCGGCAAAATGACCGATCTCGAACTGAAAAAGCTCGTATTCATGATCAAAGAATCACAGGACGAGCCGTTCGACGACCCCGAACTCGAAGAAATGCTGAAAAGTCTCGCCTGACCGGCGTACAGATATGCTCTGCCTTATGCCAGGTCAGCGGCGATTATTCTTCATGCACTGAAATCAGCAGTTTTTCAGGCTGAACGAATTCGTCAGGAAAACCCGGAACATTTCCCTGCAGCTCTGCAAGGGTGTTTCCGGGTTTTTCTGTCAAACGCAGCAATTCTGCCGGCGGCAGGTGAAGGTCCTTGAGGGTCTGGTTTTTAAAACTGAATTCCCGGGCCATATATTTTTTATTGAGAAACGCGCGGCCAATGGTAACAGGCACGCTGTCACCCTCGTAAACTATCATCAAAACAGCATTTCCCGTCTGAGAAAACACGATACGGCCAGTCAGATCAGCTCTGAGATTCAGTTTTTTCTGAAATTCATCTTCGCTGAGTGTCTCGCCAAGCATCTCGGCTTCTTCATTGATCTGCAGACTTTCAAACCCGGCAGCAAAATCAGCTGGAGTAGCCAGTGTCTGCGGAGACAGTTCAACGCCGGCAATGTAAAGATTCCCGGAGCTATCGGCATGCATCGCCTGTACAGGAAACTCAGGAATGATAGTTTTTAAATAACTCGCCTTTAAAACGCCATTTTCGTTGATTCCGAAGCAGTAAATTTTCTTTTCGGGTGCAGAATAAACAAAAACTCTGGTCTGACGTCCCTCATCTACGTTGCAGAAAACTGCCAGCGAACATTCTGCCCCTGTCTGATCTATATTGTTTTCGCGCAGCCATTCGTGCAAAACATCGTTTCCGACGACATAGATACGTCTTGAACTGCCGGAAATATTCATACCGACAAACCGCAACGACGGAGTTTTCGACACTACGGCCGGCTGAAAACTGCTTGGTTCACCATTAATGTAGAAAGCACCCGTATCACTGCCGGTCCAGGTATGCACCAGCAGGCTGCCTTCGCCAATTGAGCCTGAGCGGTCATGATAACAGGCAAATCCTGGTCTGCTTTGCATTTCTGACCGGTCGTCAGTGCCAGGAAGAATTTCCATGGCACCATCGACCGCGAATCTGACAAACCGCCGGCTGGTTCCGCTGCCGGTATTTCTTTCAAAGACTTTACCCGGAACAAAACCTCGCCAGATGGCTTCATTACAGAAATATTTCTGTTCCTGCCAGCAGTCATAGAAAATTTTGTATGACTCAGAAGCAGGCTGTTCAACAGGAAACCAGGTTTGAAACCAGCTGCCGTTTGGTATTTTATACCAGTTACGGCCATCGACAGGTGCATATTCACCCTCAGACAAACCGGTTCTGGCAATCACTTCGCTGACTGGCTGCCCTGGACCGGCACTGAAGGGAGCACCCGCCGGCCGAAAAACCGGTTGCCCTTCTGCACCTTGAATCAGGCTGTTTCTCTGGTCCTGGTGCTGAGAATGCCCGTGCCTGCCACGGTCAGCGTCAACAGCCAGGCCATCAAAAACCTGCCGATAAATGTGGCCAGGTGTTCTGGCAAATTCGCCCTCGCTCACAAGGTTCAGGAATCTGTAGTTGCGCAGTTTATCAACAACAAATGCCTCTGCACCGGGATCGCATGCAAAAACAAATCCTGTTGGCAACTGGTTCTGGTCGCCAGTTGAAAGACGATACACCTTGCCTGTGTCTTTGTAGCCAAGATAAAGATAGCTTTCAAATGCACCCGCCGGGGCACAAAAGGTGGTGTAAATAAGCGTTGCTGCTGTAATCAGCCTGGCAAAAGAACTGCGCATGAAGCACCTCTCTAGATCATACAGATTTAACTAGGGAATTTTATCACAAAGTTTATACAAAACGGAATTATAAAAAAACCGCCACCCCGGTTAAGGGCAGCGGCCGTTGTTGTAAGAGCAAACTGGCAACAACAGCATTGATTTGCTGAATGCCAACGTGCGGATTTTAACTATTTGACACTGAAAGGATTGGTGGTTTCGGTTTTAACCTTGATGTCGGCAGGCCTGCCGGTATTGGTGGCTTCGGTACCAGAGGCAGCAACGCCGTTTTCTTCGGCAGCTTTTGCTTCAGCACGGGTTTTGAGCCAGGTTTTGGCGGCGTCTGATTTACCGATATATTCCATCATTTCTTTGTCTGAGAGCTTACCAAAAGTCTGTTCATCGATGATTTTTGCTATTTTTTCGATGTCACCAGGGTTCTTTTTGGCAAATTCAAGAGTAAGTGATTTCAGACTGCGAAAAAGTTTCCAGCGGGTTTTCAGAAAGGCGTCAAAAACCTTGTCTTTGCCGCCATCGATTTCGGTGGCCATGCGATGCATAATTACGGCATTGATGCCTTCTACGCACATAAGCTGTTCGCCAGTCAGTGTTTCTGGTTCGACGTTGGTATAATCACCGGCTTTTTCTTTGCTTTCAACTTTGACCAGACTGATGTTGTTGCGCATCTGGGTGGCTTTTTCATCGGAATCGAGCATTTCGTTGAATTCGGCCCAGCCTTCGACAAAGGCGCTACGGGGTTTTGACAGCTCATTGGCATAGTGAGAGCCGTCTTTGCCGTAGGGATGAATGAATTCTTTGATCGTGCGGTCGAACGAGTGGGCAAATTCATGCACAAAGGTAGATCTGGCACTGACGTCTGAGCCGGGCCAGCTGTAGCGATTGCTCGACATCTGTATGGTTGGGCCGCTTGAATATGGCCAGAAATCATCTTTAATTTCAGGATATTTGGCTGGATCATCAAAACCGGTTGTATCGGAAAGAATGACATTGATTGATGAACGGAAATTATATTTCATGCGATCTTTGACGTTCTGCGATTTTGAATGGCGATAGACAGCCAGCAGAGCTTTCTGACCGTCTGAAAGTTCAGATTCGCTTTTGGCACCCATCAACTGCAGAAGTTGTTCTTCACTGGTAACCTTGACACGTTTTACATCGTAGGCAATGTTTTTATTATCTGAATACCAGCGTTTGGTGCCTTCGCCCGGGGCATAATTTCGAGTTACGGCCTTTTCCCAGGTCTTTTTTACCAGATTGACGCCGCTCTTGAGGAAGCTCTTGGTATGACCCCACCAGCCCTCAGGTTCAGGATCGTTAATCTGCACCACCTTCTCGATGCACTGGTAATAAAAATCGAATTCACAGTCTTTGGCTGCGGCAGAATTCGGCTGCAGACAAAAGACAGCGGCAACAAACAGCACCAGCAGCAACATTTTAAAGTTTTTTTTCACAGTTGGCTCCTGAACTTAACGGGACGGGCCCGGAATGCGGCAGATATTCGCAAACTTACAGATATGGTCTGAATATTTTTTAATTATACAGCCAGAAATAAAAAACACCAGACAGAACGACACAAATCACAGAGCAAACACACTGGTTCTTCATCACAATTGAGTATGCAAAATAAATGCTTACACGTCATCCCTGCGAAGGCAGGGATCTAAGCTATTGTCAACCAGATTCCCGCCTGCGCGGGAATGACGAAGAACCCTTCAATTCTTGTGTGACAGAGAAGCTGATCTGGGAGATACCGAACACTCAGGTGTTCTCCTTCAGTTAATCTATACCACCCGGAAGCAGAAAAAGTTTTTAATCCAAATGAAACCAACTTAAAAAAACCAGGAAAAGAGTGTACACAATTATGTAAACCGTACAGAGTCGAAAAAATTTTATGTACACCGTCTTGACAAAATCGATTTTTATTTTTGCAATCGTTTTTTGAATAAACCTCTGAAATGCCCATAAATAGTTGTTGTCAAGAGGGTAGCTTTTTTATTTTTCCACAGCATTAACATCGCTCGCAATGCTTTTCCCCAAAGTTTTCCACATTTTCCACGCCAAAACAAGGTACAGCATATCGCAAGTTCTTTTGGCGGTGCTCCTGGCTTAAAATAAGGATTTCAGAAGGTGCATAATTTACCAGGTAAAAAAAAACTGCGGTTTCCCACAGTTTTTCTATCATCTATTATCATTTTTTAGATAATTAATCGTCGATGCTGATTATTTCACCGCCAAAAATCTCGACAGCATCAGCAACAGACGGCTTTTGCAACATTTTCTGCCGGGCCTGCTCGTCGATTTTTGCTATCTGCTCAACATGACTCAAACGTACAGGCGGAGTTTCTTCGCCGGACGCTCCCTGGGCCCCTGCCATACCGATTCTTACCGTGTTGATGTTGCCGTACACTGCTTTTGCCGCTTCGAGAAGAATCGCGTGATTCTTCTCTTCTTTAAGCTTTCCGGCAGCAAATGTCTGCTCAAGCAGAATTTCAAGCACTCCGTTTTCTGGCTTTTTAAAACGGGCATTTACCAGTAGAGCCTGACAAACATTGGATTTGCTGCCAACTGCGTTGCGGAATTCCGCGAATGGATCGGCATTTTTCGAAGTTACCGTGGTCATCGGCACCACGTTGTCAGGCAGATGTGTCGGCCGGGGTGCTGGAGACGACTGCGACGGAACCAGAGTTGGCCGGGCCGATGGGGTCGAGACTGGCTGAGCGGTTGGCCCCACAGCTGCTGCAGGCACCGGCCGGCCGCCACGGGCGGCACCAGGCTGGCCTGCCAGTCTTTTAACCGCGGCCAGTTTCTGTTCAAGCTGTTCAACCCTTTTTTCAAGTGCTTCAGCCGCAAAAATCTCGTCACCGAGACCGAGACGGATCAATTCGGATTCGAGCAGCACTCTTGCCTGAAGCGAGCTTCTGATTGTCATCAGAGCCCTTTCAACCCGGGTAACTGCGCCGATCAGATAGCGTGCCGACAGCTGACTTATCTGATTTTTCAATTCTGTGACCTGTTCGGCCGGAAGATCCAGAACCTGGTTCGCCTCCGGATCGATGCGCAGAATCATGCAGCGACGCAGATATTCAAGCAGGTCACGGCCAATCGTCTGCGGCTCGTAACCGCGAAAATACAGGTCGTTCAGCTGTTTAACCAGAGCGGCGAGGTCGTGAGCAAAAATGGCGCCGGCAATGGTCTTGAGTGTCGAATAACTCAAGCGTCTCGTCATCTCAAGAACCTGATCGAGAGTTATCAGATCACCCGAAGCCGAGGCCGAAATCTGATCGAGCAGACTGAGCGCGTCGCGAAAGCCGCCTTCGGCACATTCAGCGATCATCGACAGTGCTTCGGGCTCAAATGCCGGAAAACCGCCATCGGCGTTTTCGAGTTTAACTATCTCTTCAAGGCGGGCCTGAATGGTGCGCCGCGACACAGAATGAAAATCGAAGCACTGGCAGCGGGAAATGATGGTAGCCGGCACTTTCTGAGGGTCGGTGGTTGCCAGAACAAAAAGCACATTCGGAGGTGGCTCTTCAAGTGTCTTGAGAAAGGCGTTGAACGCCGAACCCGAGAGCATATGAACTTCGTCGATGATATAAATTTTGTATTTGCCCTCGGCAGGGCGGTATTTAACCTTCTCGCGCATCTGTCTGATATCTTCGACGCTGTTGTTACTGGCTGCGTCGATTTCGATGATATCCATGAAGTTCATCTCTTCGATGCGGCGGCAGTTGTGGCAGACACGGCAGCAGTCGGGCAGACCACGCTCATCTTTCTGCAGATCTGTGCAGTTGAGAATCTTGGCAAGCAGACGTGCAGCAGAAGTTTTACCGGTGCCACGCGGCCCGGAAAACATATAAGCGTGGGAAATGCGGTCAGAAGCCACCGCAGACTGAATGGTGCGTGAGATGTGTTCCTGGCCCGACAGTTCAGAAAAACGCTGGGGGCGATATTTGCGATACAGGTTCTGACGGGCTGGTGCAGTCATCTGGTTCTCCGTTCACGGGCAATCTTGCTCACCTGCAACAGGTTAACAGATTAACAGCTAAAAAAAAAGACCCATGTCTGGAATGGGAGAGAAGTCGTGCACCTGACTTCGAACATACGTCAATGGTACGTATCCTGAACTATAGGCTCCGGACAGGCGCTGCCACATCACCCGAAAGCGATCGTTTACCGTTGCTACCTTCCGATCCTGGCGGAGTTCACGGACTTTCGCCGTGTGGAACCCGTCCTTCGATGCTTCTAGAACTGGCCGTTGCCACCAACAATGCCCTCTGACAGGGATTCGATCCGCCTGGCGGGGATTTGCGGTGGATAAGGGACCCCGAGCCCCCCATCTAGCACGACAACGGAAAGGGCGGGATTCGAACCCGCGGTGGAGTTGCCCCCACTCACGCTCTCCAGGCGTGTGCCTTAGACCAACTCAGCCACCTTTCCGGGTGAGGGAAAATTAAAACCCTCAGGAAAAAGCAACGCGCCCGAGAGGACTCGAACCTCTGGCCACCAGATCCGCAATCTGGTGCTCTATCCAAACTGAGCTACGGGCGCAAATTCGCTTCGGAGAGAGGGGGATTTGAACCCCCGGTACCAGTTACCCAGTACGACAGTTTAGCAAACTGTTGGTTTAAGCCACTCACCCATCTCTCCAGAGATGCAATCGGAGGAAGTAGGATTCGAACCCACGGAGCTTTCACCCTGCGGTTTTCAAGACCGCCGCCTTAGACCACTCGGCCATTCCTCCAGTGCCTCATAAAGATAACACAGGTACCGATCAAAATCAACACTTTTTCAGCGGTTTTGTCTGACTAATCTCGACAATGTACAGCCGATTTTTTGCAGCGCCATTGCATTAAACTGAAAAAAACATAAGTCCGGAAATTAAAATTCCCGCTGTCAAGTGTTCATGAACAGCGGGAATAACGTAAAAGCAAAGTAAAAGCCTCAGGGGGCTTCTGCGGCCGGCGACGCCTGATCAGGAACTGCAACCGGCGTCTGAGGTGCCGGAGCGGCCTGACCGCCCTGCTCGTTCTTTTCGTTGATTGTATAAATCACGAGTTCTTCGGGTTTAACCAGACCAAGGCGTTCACGTGCCAGTCTTTCGATACCTTCAGGTGTTGAAAGCATTTCGAGGTTTTGTTTGAGATGCCGGTTTTCACGTTCGAGTGCTTCGATACGCTCACGCAGTTCAGCTTCGCGCTGCAGCAGTGTGCGAATGTTGTTGTAGCGGACCAGATAGGTTATTGACAGAGCCACACAGAATACCACCGACAGAATGAACATGATTTCTGTCGAAAACCGCACACGTTTACGTTTGACCGGCACTTTTTCTTCGTTCATGACCCTTGTTTACCCTTGCCAGAAATTGAAATGAAACGGCTGCCTCTCTTATTCAGAGAGGCAGCCTCGTTTTATCAGTCGGCAGCTTCTTCTTTCGACGGAATTCTGACTACAGAAATCAGCCTGTCATCGCCATCGAGAGTTATCAACTTAACACCAGAGGCGGCTCTGCCGGTATTTCTTATCGAATCTGCGTTCAGGCGCACGACCTTGCCGTTGGTGGTGACGACCATCAGCTCATCGCCCTCAAACATGCGTTTTATTGCGAGAACTTCGCCGGTCTTTTCCATGATCTTGAGGTTAATGACGCCTTTGCCACCGCGATGGGTGACGCGATAGTTATTGACGTCGGTCTTTTTGCCGAAACCAAGCGCTGAAACGGTCAGAAGTCTGCCTTCATAGCGGCCGTCATCTTCGACTGGCGGAGCGGTTTCGCCGTCAGGAGCATCTTCGATGATTTCGTCTTCGATCACTTCATCAATAACTTCGTCGATAACTTCATCAGCCTCATCAATCGGCGCTTCTGCTTCGGCAGCCACGGTGATATCACCCTCAACAGACGGAACTACGGCAACATGCAGTTCACCGTCGTCGTCTTTCTTGCGGCTGAAAACTTCCATGCCGATAACTTCATCGTTCTTGTCTCTGAAAGTGATGGCCTTGACCCCACGGGCAGTTCTGCCCATGACGCGCACTTCACTCTCAGGGAAACGTATGGCATAGCCATTGCGGGTCGCGATGACCACCTGCTCGCCACCATTGATCGGTTTTACACCAATCAGTTCATCGCCTTCATCGAGCTTGAGCGCAATGATGCCACGGGCCATCGGTCGGGCAAACGCTGAAAGCATGACCATCTTCGAGATGCCTTTGCGGGTTACCATGAACAGGCGGCGCACATCATCGAACTTCTTGATCGGCAGAATGGCGGTGAGGGTTTCGTTTTCTTCGAACTGCAGCAGGTTGACCATGGCGCGACCACTTGCCTGGCGGCCACCTTCGGGTATCTGGTAACCCTTGATCCAGTGTACTTTACCGATCGAGGTGAATACCAGCAGATATGAATGGGTCGTGGCCAGGAACATATGTTCGACGACATCTTCGTCTTTGACGCCCATGACGTTGCTACCCTTGCTGCCACGGCTGATCTGCCTGAAAACGCTTGGTGACATGCGTTTGACATAGCCGTTCTTGGTCAGGGTGATGATGATATCTTCTTCCTGCATCAGATCTTCGACATTCAGTTTTTCGGCTGAAGATCTGGTGATCTTGCTGCGGCGGGCATCACCAAAGCGGGTTTTGATATCGAGCAGTTCTTCTTTGATGATTTCTCTGACCTTCTCGTCTGATTCGAGAATGCCTTTAAGCTTCTGGATCAAAGCCAGAGTGTCGTGGTATTCGGCGATGATCTTGTCGCGTTCGAGGCCGGTCAGTCTCTGCAGGCGCATTTCGAGAATCGCCTGTGACTGTTTATCAGAGAGCATGAAGGTATCCATGAGGCCCTGTTTGGCTTCATTCGGATCTTTAGCTGACTTGATCAGCTCAATAACCGCGTCGAGATTATCGAGAGCGATCGTCAAACCTTCAAGAATGTGGGCCTTCTCTTCGGCCTTGCGCAGCTGGAACACGGTTCTGCGACGAATGACTTCGCGGCAGTGGTTAACATAGTGTTCCATCATCTGTTTGAGATTGAGAACGAGCGGGCGGTTATCGACAAGAACCAGGTTGATTACGCCGAAACTGCTCTGCATCTGAGTGTGTTTGTACAGCTGGTTGAGAATGACGTCGGTATTAACGCCCTTTCGCAGCTCGATGCAGACGCGCATACCTTCGCGGCTCGACTCATCACGAAGGTCGGTAATACCGTCGATCTTCTTTTCCTTGATCAGATCAGCAATTGATTTGACCAGGCGGGCTTTGTTGACCTGATAAGGCAGTTCAGTAACGACGATGCGGTCACGGCCCTTGTTGAATTCTTCAATTTCGACGACTGAGCGAACAACGATGCTGCCGCGACCAGTTTTAAAAGCTGATTCGATGCCATCGGTGCCCATAATAATGCCGCCGGTCGGGAAATCCGGGCCGGGAATATACTGCATCAGCTCATCGATGGTAACTTCAGGGTTATTGATCAACTGAATCAGGCCGTCAATGACTTCTGCGAGGTTATGAGAAGGCATGTTGGTCGCCATACCAACCGCGATACCAGATGAACCGTTGACCAGCAGATTCGGAAACTTGCTGGGCAGCACTATCGGCTCGTTCAGAGAACCGTCAAAGTTCGGCATCCATTCGACCGTTTCCATCTCGATGTCTTTGAGCATTTCTTCTGCCAGAGCTTCGAGACGGGCTTCGGTATAACGCATTGCCGCTGCTTCATCGCCGTCGACCGAACCAAAGTTGCCGTGGCCGTTGATCAGCGGGTAGCGCAGGCTGAAATCCTGGGCCATGCGAACCAGGGTGTCATAAACAGCTGAGTCGCCGTGCGGGTGATATTTACCAAGAACTTCCCCGACGGTGCGGGCTGATTTGACGAAAGGTTTCTTGCTGGTGATGCCCTGATCGAACATTGCGTAGAGCACGCGGCGATGAACCGGCTTCAGGCCATCTCTGACGTCTGGCAGAGCTCGGCCGACGATTACGCTCATCGCATAATCGATATACGAAGCCTTCATATCGTCTTCGATATTGATATGTCTGATGCCTGTCGGCGGTGGTGGTGGCGGAGGAGGAGGAGTCTCGATGCCGCCATTTTCCTCGACAGGAATATTTTCGTTGATGTTATCCATTATGAAAGCCCCTTAATCATATATCCAGGTTTTTGACCTGTTTGGCGTATACGGTAATGAAGTCGCGGCGCGGTTCGACCTTGTCGCCCATCAATACCGAGAAAATGCGGTCGGCTTCGGTTTCGTCATCGGCGCGAACCTTTTTGAGAAGACGGGTTTCCGGGTTCATGGTGGTTTCCCAGAGCTGTTCGGGGTTCATTTCACCAAGACCTTTGTAGCGCTGCAAAACGACTTTGTCCATGCCGCCGAATTCTTCCTGAACGATCTTGTCTTTTTCGTCATCGCTGAAGGCATATTTCTCGACCTTGCCCTTTTTCAGCTTATAAAGCGGCGGCTGGGCAATATAGAGATAGCCTTTGTGAATCAGTTCTGGCATATATCTGAAGAAGAAGGTCAGCAGCAGAGTTCTGATATGCGCACCGTCGACGTCGGCATCTGTCATGATTACCAGTTTATGGTAGCGGGTCTTGCTGATATCGAAGTCTTCGGCTCCGACGTTGGTGCCGATGGCGTTGATAAGGTCCTGAATCGTTTCGCTGCCGATAACCCTTTCGAGACGGGTCTTTTCGACATTGAGAATTTTGCCGCGCAGGGGCAGAATTGCCTGAGTGCGCCGGTCACGGCCCTGCTTCGCCGAACCACCTGCTGAGTTACCTTCGACGATGAACAGTTCGCATTTGGCCGGGTCACGTTCTGAGCAGTCAGCGAGCTTGCCAGGCAGAGAACCACCTTCGAGAGCGGTTTTGCGGCGGGTAAGCTCTCTGGCTTTCTGGGCGGCCAGTCTGGCGCGCATCGAAGTCAGAATTTTGTCCATGACCGGGCGGGCAACACCGGGGTTCTGTTCGAAATAATCATAAAGAACATCGCTGACAACCTGGTCAACAACCGCCCTGACCTCAGGGTTACCGAGCTTGCCCTTCGTCTGGCCTTCAAACTGAGGCTCGGGCACGCGAATTGAAAGAACGCCAATCAGGCCTTCACGTGTATCTTCTGTAGTGAGCTTGATTTCATTGCCCTTGCCCTTCTCTTTGCCGAGCAGGTCAGGGTTTTCTTTGAGATAGCGGTTAAACACCTTGGTCAGGGCGTTTCTGTAGCCGACAACATGTGTGCCGCCGTCGATGGTGTTGATGTTGTTGACGAAGGCAAAGAACTGCTCGGCGTAGCCGTCGTTATACGACATGGCCACATCGATTTCGATACCGTCTTTTTCTTTGGAAAAACTTATTACATCACGGAAAAGCGGATTTTTGGTCTCGTTGAGGAATTCGACGAAACTGGCAATGCCGCCGACGTATTCGAACAGATGACATTTGAGCGTCGACTTCTGGCGCAGAACGATTTTGACGCCGCGGTTAAGAAACGCCAGTTCGCGCAGACGCTTCGAAAGAATATCGAAACTGAATTCGGTGCTTTCGAAGATTTCAGCATCTGGTTTAAAGCGAATCTTGGTGCCGGTGCGGCTGGCGCCTTCGCTGGTGATCATCGGGCCGGCAACGGCACCGCGACGGAAAGTCTGCTGAAAGATGCTGCCATCACGCCAGACCGTTACTTCGAGCCATTCTGACAGGGCGTTAACGACCGAAATACCGACGCCGTGAAGACCGCCGCTGTATTTATAGCTGTTTTTGTCGAATTTGCCGCCTGAGTGAAGAACGGTAAGAATAACTTCGAGGGCAGATTTGCCGGTTTGTTCATGCACATCGACCGGAATACCGCGGCCATCATCGAGAACCGAAATGGAACCATCTTCATACATGGTTACGTGAACGGTGCTGGCATGTCCTGCAAGAGCTTCGTCAATACTGTTGTCAACGATTTCCCAGACGAGGTGGTGCAGACCGTCGAGGCCGGTGCCGCCAATATACATGCCCGGTCTCTTGCGAACCGCTTCCAGCCCTTCAAGGACTCTAATGTTGCGCGCTGAATATTCGGCGGCATTGCCGTTACCATTTTCATGGTTGTGTTCGGCAGGCTGCTCAAAATTTTCGGGCGGTTCCTGCTGCATTACAACAGGGTTTTCCTGATCAGTCATTGCGTCGCTCCTTTAATATCTATACTGGGAACTCATCTTCCATTCAGCCTTCAGGTATTCTGCCTGCTGAAATGGGTGACAAATTCCGCGTTGTGCAAGTGCTTCGGGGGAAAGAGTCGAACCGATCCAGCGACCATCAACGGTTTTTATGGCCGCCCGGTATTCGCCCTCATCTTCAAGCTTCGGCAGAGCCTCGACAACACGCCGGCGCGTGGTTTCATCGACAGTCTGCAGATTTATTATCAATTCACAGGTTTTGAAATCAACGAATTCATTCTGACCGATATGAATCAGCATTCTGGTTCTCCGGGTTTGATTGCCAGGTAGGCGTGCCAGCGTTCATCGGGCACCTCCTGGGTGTGCAGATGTTCAAAGTCTACTTCATCTGGCATGCAGCCGCTGAAAAGCATCATGCTGCGCACCATTTCCTTGCGCATGCGGGCTGCTGTTTCTTCATCGTAGCTCAACGAAAGGTCGGCCGCCAGCTCCTGAATCAGATTCAGGCTTTCATCGAGCAATTCAGCGCGAATAGCTTCGAATTCAACAATGGTCAGGCCGCTTTCGAATTCGCAAATTTCTTCAAAAGTAAGCCAGGGCATCTCTGAAACCAGCACCCTGGTTTTTAACAGCTTATCTTCGCGGGTTTTATAAACACACATCGCACAGACACCGTTTTTTGAGCGCGTTACAGCGGCACGGCACAACACACACAATTGATAGCCGCGCTCTTCAAGACCCTTGAGTCTGGCGTTCAGCTTCTGCTGACAGCGACGCATCTGTTCTGACAATTCCTGATCCTTTAATTCTGCCATTGGCACTTCATCTTCAGTCTGCCAGTCTGGCCAGGTGGCCTCTTTGACCATCTTTTCGACTTCCGGCGGTATTGCTCCCGGCTTGCCAATCACTTCACTGATTTTCATCTCAGGGAAAAGCCCATTAAGCTTCTCGATAATTCTGGCTTTGAGAAACACCAGAGTCTGCATCCACTGGCTGTCAGCAACCGCAAGATAGAGACGGCCCTTGATCAGCCGGGTCGGGCAGGTTTTGGCGGCCAGCTGCAGACCAACAACATCTTTCCAGGCGTTGATAAGTTTGCCAAGGGTTACCAGCTCTCTGGCTGTCAGCACAAAGCGCTGTCGGTTCTCAGAAGCGCGAAACGTAGCTTCACGCATGCCGGACAATGCTTTGACCAGAGAGAAACTTGCGGGTTTAGTGCCGCCGACTCTCCGGTTTACTGCAGTCTGCTTGAAGGTTTCCATTGGCCCTCTGGCTGTTGTCAGTCAATTCCCTCTCAGTGAAGAAGAGAGGGTGTAATATACTACTCTAAAATGACTTTTTTTTCAAGTAGTAACAACAGTCGGAAATTAGCTTAAAAACGCCTCTCGTAGCGTTTTTAAACGGGCCGGCAACATTTATTGCTTATCGGGGTCGACAAAGCGTCTGACGCGCTCGAATTCTTCGGCAAATGCCTTTTCCTGTTTGAGCTTGCGATTAACTTTATCGCAGGCATGCATGACCGTAGTATGGTCACGGCCACCAAACTTGTCACCAATCTGGTTGAGTGAGGCATCGGTAAAAATCTGACACAGGCGCATGGCAACCTGTCTGGGAAGCACGAGATTCTGCGAGCGCCTTTTCCCGGTCAATTCGTCTTCAGAGATGTCGTAAAACTCGGCGACGCGCTTCTGAATCCAGGGGATGCTTATCTTACCACCGGCATTTTCGCGCAGCACGTCTTTGAGCACCTGGTCGACCAGGTCTTTGCTGACCGGCTTTCGCATAATGCCTGCAAAGGCGAGAACGCTGTTGAAGGCACCTTCGATATCTCGAATGTGTGATACAACATTCTGAGCCAGATACATGATGATCTCGTCTGATACTTCGACCATCGACTGACTGGCAAATTTTTTAAAAATGGCGGCACGCATTTCGAGGTCTGGTGGCTGAATATCTACAACCACACCCATGCCAAATCTTGAGGCCAGGCGTTCTTCGAGTGATTCGCCACCGCGTTGAATCTTGCCCGGAGCAGAATCAGACGTTAGAACGATCTGCTTTTTCTGCTGAAAAAGTTCGTTGAATGTGTGAAAGAATTCTTCCTGGGTCTGCTCTTTACCTGCAAAAAACTGCACATCATCGATCAGCAGCAGGTCAATTTTGCGGTATTTAGACCGAAATGCTTCGGCTTTTTTATCTTTCAGTGAATCGATAAATTCATTGGTGAAAGTTTCTGAAGAAAGGTAGGCTATCTTGGCTTTCGGGTTGTTTTTAAGCAGTTCCTGGCCAATCGCCTGAATCAGATGGGTTTTACCAAGGCCGACACCGCCATAAATGAATACAGGGTTGTGGAGACTGCCCGGATTTTTAGCTACCGCCTGGCAGACTGCATATGCAAACTGGTTGCTTTTGCCTACCACAAAAGAATCAAAAGAATATTTGCTGTTAAACATGCCGTCATATTTGGCCGGAACTGTTTTAGCAGATTTAAGCGGTTCGTCATCGGTTCTGATTGCCGGAATTGTCGGCTGCTGAGGTTTAACTGCAGCCGGCCGACCGGTTTTGGTAACCAGACGATATTTGAGAGCAGGTTTTTCGCCGCTGAGAATGCGGGTGATTACATCGGCGTAACGCTTTTCGGCGAGGTCGCGGCAGAAGTCATTAGCGGCTTCCATTATCAGATGGTCGCCTTCAATAGCTGCCGGCGTGATGGAACTGAGAAAAATCTTCGAACTTGCCTTGTTTTTACTGCTTCCATCAGCCTGGATTTCTGTGGTGATTTTATTCCAGAGCGTATCGAGCGACGATATCATGTACAGTGACCTCACAACTTTGTGTACAACAAATTCAAATAACCGGAGAAAGCAATAGCCACGTGAAACGGGTTATTCTGCGTTTGTTGGGATGGTTGAATAATAGCAGACAAAAGCCTTATCCGCAAGGTTTTTTAACATCAATGTTCTGATAATAATCTGGAAAACCATGTGGAAATTCTGTGGAAAAATCGTGGAAAACCACAAACAAAAAAATATGTTAACAAACAGTGAAAAACTTCAAAGGCTTTCAACAACCTTTTCCACATTGGCAAATCAAGAACTGAAAAGTTGTACACGGGTTTTCCACAGTTTCCACCGAACCTAAAGAATAATAAGACTATGTCTTTTAATTAATTATGTACAACATAATTATAGCCAATGTGCAAAAACAGACATCGAAAAACAAAGCCGCACTTACACAAATATACCTTATTGCCCATGTTTTGCCTATCTGGTATACTCGCCTCACTCTCACTACCATGGAGAAAAAAATGCCAAAAGCAGTTGCAAAAGAAAAAACCGTCAGGGTTACCACAGATAAACAGGGCCAGGTCATCGATCAGGTCGTAGATATAATAAAATTCATGGGCGAAAATCGTCTCGCCGAGCTCGAACTCGAAACTTCAGAGCTTAAACTCAGTCTTAAAAAGCACTCAGTTGCAACTCATCATGTCGTTCAGCCCCAGGCTGCA
Source organism: Candidatus Rifleibacteriota bacterium (assembly GCA_029560455.1). The sequence goes on along the minus strand of JAKQKW010000447.1, from coordinate 33,841 downwards.
GTTATGCCGATGCCAATGATGCATATCGAAGCGCCGGCAATCAAAAAGCAGCCAGAAAAAACACCGGCAGCCGAAAAACCAGCTGTTGTCGATAATGCCAAAACCGTTGTTTCACCTATGACCGGCACTTTCTATAGAGCTCCATCGCCTGATTCACAGCCATTCATCAAAGAAGGCGACGTGATAAAGGCCGGTCAGACCATCTGCATCGTTGAAGCAATGAAGATGATGAACGAAATAAAGTCTGATAAAGCCGGAAAAGTTATAAAAATTCTTATCGAGAACGGCAAACCCGTAGAAAAGGGTGCAGCTCTCATCAGTATCGGAGAATAATCATGCAGACTTTTGACCTGATCATTCTTGGCGGCGGTCCTGGTGGTTATCCTCTTGCAGCACGTATGGCCCGCAAAGGCTGGAAAGTTGCCATCGTCGATAACGAAAGTGAATTTGGCGGCACATGTCTCAACTGGGGCTGCATACCTACCAAGGCTCTGCTGGCCTCTTCCCGCACATATCATCTGCTGAAAAGTGCGGCTGATTTTGGCCTCAGCTGCGAAAACCCTGGTTTTGACTGGTCAAAAGTTCTTGAACGCAAGAATAAAATCACGGCACAGTTGCGCCAGGGCATCATCAAGATGCTCGAAAAAAGCGGCGTTACTCTGTTCAAAGGCATCGGAAAACTTTATAAAGACCGTGTGATAAAAATTGCCGGTTACGAAGAATCAATTCAGGGTAACAAAATCTGTCTGGCAGTTGGTTCTGTTCCGGCTGCTCCGGCAGTTTTTCCGGCTAACCGCAGCATTTTCTGGACAAGCAACGAAGCGCTCAATACTGCTGAAGTTCCGCAGAGCCTTCTTGTGGTTGGCGGCGGTGTAATAGGTATCGAGCTCGGCCAGGTGTTCGCTGAATTTGGCAGCAAAGTCTGCGTAGTCGAAATGATGCCGCAGATTCTGCCGGGTCTCGACAATGCCACGGCGAAACGCCTGCTGCCGGTTTTTAAAAAATCAGGCATGGAAATCATGACCGGCAAAAAGGTAGATTCTCTGACCGAAAAGAACGGCCGGGCATTCGCAGTGATCGATGGCACCGAGCGCGAATTCGACAAGGTTCTCATCGCTGTCGGCCGCCGCGTTAATATGAGTTTTATGCATGAAACCGATGTTCAGATCGAAACTGAACGTGGTCTGCTCAAAACCGGCGATGATTACCAGACCAGTGAACCCGGTGTGTTTGCGATTGGCGACGCGATTAAAGGCCCGATGCTTGCTCATAAAGCCTCTTACGATGCCATGATTCTTGCCGCCCAATGGCAGGGTGAAAAAGTGGCGGCCGATTATTCACTCGTTCCGTCGTGCGTTTACACGCACCCCGAAATTGCCTGGGTCGGCCAGAGCGAAGATGCCCTGAAAGAAAAGGGCATTGAATACAAGACCGGCCGCAGTCTGTTTTCGGCCAATGGTAAAGCACTTACCGCCGGCGAGGGTGATGGGCAGATCAAGACTCTCATTGGCAACGATGGCAAACTTCTCGGCGCAGTCATCTGGGGCCCTGAAGCGAGCAATATCATTAATGAAGCCACGATGATGTCGCAGTTCGGAATCGACCACCACGCTTTCAGTCGCATGATCCACCCGCACCCGACCCTTTCCGAAGCCTTCATGGAAGCTGTCGAGAACGCGACAGGTGAAGGAGTTCACGGCTGAAATGAAAAGCGCCGGGTTCATCAACCTGCCGGAGTGGAAACGCCGATTACAGGAAATTCTCAGCAGTCTCGGGCGTGAAGAAGCGCTTAAATTTCCGGTGCTTGGCCGTGAAAATGCCGAGAAACCATGGATGGCTCTCGATTCAGGTGACTTTTTTGCTGCTGTTCAAACCGGTATTCATTTTGTCGGTGGCAGCCATGTAAAAAAACTGCCTGAAAACATCATCACTACCGATGCTGAGTTGGCTATCAGGCGTCTACTTGAGGGTAAACACCGCCAGACTTTTTACAGTGCCGCCATTGGCGGCACTTTTCCGTTCCAACGCATAATCTGCTCCGAATATGCTGTTGCAAAGCCTGAGAAGATAATGGTGCAGAATGATTCAGTCACCAGTTTTGTGCTGTCGCGCATGGAAAAAGAGGGCAAAACCCTTGAACAGGCGATTCACGAAGCCCAGTGGGAAAAACTGGCCGGTGGTAACCCAAGTCAGAACCTGCATGGAATGGTCAGCAGAAATCGTCTGGTATTACAGATTGCCAGTATTTTCGGGCGTATACTGCGGCCAGAAGATATATTCACCGCCGGAATAAGCACTTTATCTCTCGACGATGTCAGAATTGCTGCAGAATTAGGCTTTTCAATCAGACTGCTCGGCATTGCCAGGCATCAGGAAGGCTCAGTAATGGCTATTGTGGAGCCATGCATGATTCCGACAAGATATCTTCTGGCTCAGGTTCGTGGCGGTTCAGAAATGATCTATGTTCGCACTACCGACGGACTGACTCAGGCTTACACATGCCCAGGCACTTCACCCGAAATTCAGGTGCGCGGTATTTTATCTGATCTTTATGATGAATGCCCCATCAAAGCGACTGAACTGACGTCTCCTGACCATATTGAGCCCTTTGCCGACCATTTTTATCTGCGCTTCAATATCGTTAACCTTACCGATACCATGGCGCAACTGCTGCAGATGCTTAATCGCAATGATATAGAGATCGAAAAAATTCATCAGACTGCCGTTGCCGTTTCACGAGAAACCTCTGATACTGCGGGGTACGCGGTCATCCTTATCACCAGTCGCACTACTCGTGACTGTCTTGAAAAAGCGCTCGGTCAGATTGCCGGCCATGTTAAGCTGGCAGGTCTGAAAGCCTGTTTCCGTTACATAAGGCAGGCCTGAAACCCATGTTTGCCAATGGCGAAGTTCTTGTACAAAAGTTTGGCGGTTCATCTATGGGCTCAGTCGAGCGCATAAAGAAGGTTGCCGAGCGCATTGCCGAAAAGGCCAGGCGCGGTCACCGCATGGTTGTCGTAGTGTCGGCGATGGGCGATACCACCGATGACCTGATTTCGCTGATGGGCAAGGTTACACCAGTGCCGGAGAGGCGCGAGCTCGATCATATAATGGCGACCGGAGAAATGGTCAGCGCTTCTCTTGCCGCCGCAGCTCTCAAAGATCTGGGCGTGTGTTCACGCTCTTTCAACGCTTTCAATCTGCAGCTTTTCTCAGAAATGCAGGGAGAAGACTATAATATTGTCAGCATCGGAAGGGCCAGACAGCTGGCTGAGTTTCTCGAGCCGGGCACTGTGGCAGTAGTTGCTGGTTTTCAGGGCATTACCGGCGACGGTGATCTCACAACTCTCGGTCGCGGCGGATCTGACCTCACCGCCGTCATTCTGGCACGCGAACTCGGTCAGAAGGTCTGCGAAAAATATACCGATGAAGATGGCATTTATACAGCCGATCCACGCATTATTCCTGATGCACATAAGGTCTGGCATCTCAGTTATGATGAAATGCTTATGCTGGCAAAGTTTGGCAATGGCATTCTCCACCCGCGTGCTATTTCAAGCGCCCGCGACTGCCAGATACGTATTCATGTGCGCTCAAGCTTTTCAAATGCCGAAGGTAGCGTTGTTGGCCCAGATGGTGACGATCAGGTCGCGGTCAAGAGCATAACCTGCGACAGTAAGCTTGTTTATATGCGCTTACACGGTGTTGGCCAGCCAGACACGGTTCTGCTTGAAGACCTGAAGAACCAGCCTTTCAAGCCATTGATTCAACAGTTCAAGCCTTATAACGAGTTGAAGGGAAGCTTTCGCCTTGGCTTCAGACGCAGCGACGCTTTTTCAGCTATTCCCTTCTGTTGGGAACACGCCGCCAGACTTAATGCCGATGAGGTCGAATGCTTTGCCAACCTCACCACGATAACCCTTGTTGGTTGTGGACTTGCCGGTAACAGTCAACTGGCTGCAACCTTTGCGCGCACCCTTGGCAATATTGTGCCGGTTGTCGACCAGCATGACCATATCAGGCTCAGCTATGCCGTCGACAAGACTGAAGTTAAGCCGGCCATGGAAGCCTTGCATCGCGCCATCACATCTCTGCGCGCCTGAATTAACTTTAATCGCTTTTAAGACTTGTGTTCGGGGTTGGTCAGGCAGTAAAAAACCGGAATCACCAACATCGTCAACACCGCAGAAATAGCTATCCCACCGATTGAGGCCATGCCGATACCACTGCGCAGTTCGCTGCCCAGGCTGTTGTCGAGTGCCATCGGCAGCATGCCTGCCACTGCAGCCAGGGTAATCATGGAAATTGCCCGCAGTTCGTTTTCTATGGCCGAAAACATTGCCTGGTGCGGGCTTAGCCCTGCTTCAAGATTGAGTTGAACCCGATCCATGATGAGAATGGCATTGTTGACGACAATACCGATCAGCATGACGCCGCCAAGCAGCACCATCATCGAAATAGGTTCGCCGGCAAGATACAGAGCCCATATACAGCCGATCAGACCGAGCGGAATGGTCACAAGAATGATAAGCGGCCGGGTGAAAGAGTTCAGAATGGCGGCCAGCAGCAGATATGTAAGAAAGAAAGCGATGATGCCGACTTCGACAAAGTCAGCCATGCCCTCGTGCATGGCTTCGACTTTTCCGAAAAATGCGTGCGAATAACCGGCCGGCAAAGGTTTTTCGGCGGTAATCAATCTGACGAGCTGATCAGCAGCGCGACCAAGTGGAGTGCCACGGGCCGGGTTGGCGTAAAACATCACAACGCGGCTCTTGTTGCGCCTGGTAATCAGAACCGGCGCCTGTTTTTGCTCGATGCTGGCAAAGTTTCGCAGAATGACCGGGTGACCAACCGGGCCGGGCATTTCGAGTTCGTTGATCTGGTTCAAACCTTCCTTTTCGCTGAGTTTGACGCGAATGTCGTAAGAGCGCGCCTCGCTTTTGAAAATACCGGCTTTTGCCCCTTCGAGGTTGGTTCTTAGAGCCATACCCAATTGCGTTGCCGGAACTTTGAGATCGCCAAGGACAGCGCGCTGTGGCTTAATCCGCAGTTCATTCTTGCCGGCACGCACCGAAGTGTCGATTTCTTCAAGCCAGCCGGTTTGTCTGGCCCTGGCGGCAAGATCGGTGACAATAGCGTTGAGAACTGCAAAGTCATTGCCGTTGATTACCAGCTTGAGCTCAGCACCGGCACCAGTCTGATCTGGCAGAGTTGTGCTGACCATGACATCAGAGATTTTAGCGAGCCGCTCTGTGACCATGCGGCGAAGACTGTGAATATCGGTCGTGCGCTGATTCTTTTCGCTGAATTTGCAGAATATCTGCGCCAGATAGACGCCCTCAGAAGTCTGCCCAACCGTGCCGTCGATTTTTCCGACAGTTGTCAGCCGGTGCTTCAGTTCAGGCACGTCAGCGAGTGTCTGTTCGATTAATCGAGTATTTTCAATGGTTGCTGCCAGAGAAAAGGTTGTCGGAAATTCAAGTTTAACAATTATTTCACCGCGATCAGACACCGGCAGAAATGCAAAGCCAACCGCCGGAACAAGATACAGGGCATGCCCGAGCAGCAGCATTGTAAACAAAATAAATGTGGCGGCCCGCCAGCGTTTCGCGGCGAGCATTCTGACTATACCGACAACTGACGAGGTAAAACGGGCAAAATTGTGGTTCCAGAATTTTTCGAGCCTCTTGAGCGGCGAATCCTTATCGCTGGCGGGTTTGATAATTCTGGCGGCGAGCGCCGGCGTCAGCGTGAACGATAAAAACAGCGAAATGGCGGTAACTCCGACCATGGTCAGTGCAAACGGAATGAAAAACTGCCCTATCTGCCCTTTCATCAGGCTGATCGGAAAAAGAACGACGATATTGGTGCCGGCACTTGCAATTACGGCCGCCACAATCTCACTGCTGCCTTCAATTGCGGCAGTTTCACTGTTCTGACCCGCCGCAATTTTTGCAACAATGCTTTCGAGAACAACGATGGCATTGGTAACGAGTATGCCGACCGAAAGACCAAGCGACATCAAAGTCACCGTGTTGAGGCTGTAATTCATCAGTGCGATGAAACAGATGCCGGCAATGACCGTGAGCGGCATGGTAATGGCTACCGTAATCGTCGAGCTGAAATTGTAAAGAAAGAAAAACATCAGAATCGCGGTCAGCAGAATTCCCTGCCAGATGTTGTCGACTGCGTTGTCGGCAGATGCCTGAACGTAAGCACCCGAATCGGCGACCCAGACAATTTCGATACCACCGGGTAAACGGCTTTTTAAACTCTCGATGCTTTTTTTGACCTGATTTACAACCTCGACCGCATTGGCGTCAGCCCTTTTTATTATCTGAGCGGCGATGCACTGCCGGCCATCGATGCTGGCTGCCTGGCGACGTTCTTCACTGGCCATGCTGATTTCGCCAATGTCGCGCAGATAGCATCTCTGACCATTCCGGTTAGCAATTTCGAGATCGGCCAGTTCTTTGAAGTTGCGAAAATCCGCATCGAATTTGACCGCGTATTCAGAACCATCGTGTCTGATACGGCCGGCCGGTATCAGCTTCACTTCCTTGCGTATTGCTCCGGCAATGTCAAGACTGGTCAGGCCTCTGGCGGCAAGCTTTTCACGGTCGAGCAGAATCTGCAGCTCACGACGGGCACCGCCGGTAAGTTTGATTTCGGCAACCCCGGGTACAGTAGCCAGAAAATCCCTGAATTCGTTATCGGCGTAGTCAAAAATTTCGTCGATCGGCCGATTTCCGGTAATTGCGAGATTGATGATCGGCTGCGCGTTGATATCGTATTTAAGAACCCGTGGCTTTTCGACCCCCTCGGGAAAATCGCGCAGAATAAGATCTAGCTTGTCGCGAACGTCATTGGCCGCCAGGTCGACGCTGGTGCCGATATGAAATTCGAGAAAAGTCTGACAGGCGTTTTCCATGCATGATGAAGTCAGGTTTTTCAGGCCGTCGATACTGCCGACCGCATCTTCTATGCGTTTGGCAACATCGGTTTCTATTTCTTCCGGCGAGGCGCCCGGGTAGACGGTAACGACCGTTATATACGGCATATCAGTTTTTGGAAGTTCCTCAAGCGGCAGTTTGCGGTATGAGTTGATTCCGAGGCCTGTGATGGCCAGCATCAGGCAGATGACCGCAACCCAGCGTCTGACAGACAGACTGATCAGATTCATTTTGCGGCTCCACTTTCATTTGTCTGCATCTGAACCTGCTGACCGTCATTTATCAGGTGCTGGCCGCCACTTATTATCAGGTCGCCCTGCTTGAGACTGTCAGCCTGATTAATTGCTGTAACCTCATAGAAACCCTCATTTTCGAGGCCGGTGGTTACCATAATCATGCGGGCCCGGTTCTCTTCGACCCGAAAAATGGCTTTGCCGTTGTCGCGGTTGAGAATTGTGGCGGCCGGCACAGCCAGACCGTTTTTCTCTGCCAGCAGAATTGTGATTTCGGCAAGCGCCCCGGGCACCAGCAGTTTGTTCGGGTCTGAAACCTGACATTTGATCTGGAAGGTTCTTAATTCAGGGCTGATTTCGGGGCTTTTAAAAGATACGACCGTTTTAATCTCCGCCCCGGAATAAGATTTTATGCCTGCCTTTGTCTGGCCCTTTTCGACCCGGTGATAGTATTCTGCCGGCAGATAGGCCGAAATCTCGATATTGTCAGGGTCTTTGATCAGCAGAATCGGTTTGCCCGGAGCAGCCATCTCACCCGGTTCCTGCAGTTTCTGCGAAATTCGGCCCGAAATAGGGGCGAGAACCGTCGAATCGGCAAAGTCTTTTTCGGCGATAACGAGCGCCAGCTCAGCCTTTTTCAGCTGTTCCTGGTCGAGTGCGATCAGGGTTTTGATGTGTTCGATCGTGGCTTCGCTGACCTTGAGCTTCAGCATCGCTTTTTCGTAGTTGTCCTGGCTGGTCGAATTGTCTTCCCATAGCAGGCGTGAGCGGTTCGCGTCCTGCTTTGACTTTTCCAGATCGGCTTCTGCCTGTTTGAGCCGTGCTTCTTTTTCTTTGATTGCGAGTTTTGCGATCGTCAGTTCCTGACGCCTGATTTCAAGATTTTTTTCGAGCTTTACCGGATCTATGACAAACAGGCGGGTCTTGTTGGCTTCTACCGCGTCACCTTCTTTAACAAAAATCGCTTCGATTGGCCCGGGAATCCGCGGTGAAACACGGGCAATGCTGGCAGAATCGACGTTACCCTGCACCCGCAGCGTTTCTGAAAAAGTGCGGGCCGTGACCGGAGTAGTGGTAACCGCGAGCGGCTGCGCCTCGATACTCTGTGTGCCGACGGCAAAAACAATAACGAAAAAGGCTGCGGTCAGAAGGAAATTTGTTGATCTGGTAGATTTCATATTATTGGCCTCGCAATCCGCGATTTTAAATTTATTTCAGGTAACCCCGGCTGGTTTCCGGGGATAAGCTATTCTTTCCGGCTGGAATCAGGGCGACTTTCAGATTCTGTTGGCAGCAATTGGCTTTGTCCGCGGTTTCCGCTGACCTGCCGGTTTTTTGCCTTCAGGTGACTTTTTAAGAGGTTTTGGGGGTTGTTCGTGCAGCAGCCATTCCAGCGACAGTTCATATATGTGTTCAGAAATGGCGTTAACACTGCGGATATCGAAGCTGGTGTCAGGGTTGGCGATTTTGATCATGTCGCGCCCGAAAACATAAAAGAAAATCTGGCCGACCACTGAGTAAGCCCACCTCTTTGCTTTGGCCGGGTCAACGCCCTTTTTGATTCTGACAGCCAGGTTTTCGAGAAATTCGAAGTCGGGTTTGAAAACCTCGATACTTTTCTGATCTGCGGCGAACGGAATTTCAAAGCCGGCTCTGACAATGAGTTTTCCATACCAGGCCGGCGCTTTGCCGCTCAGCAGAAACATGCAGCGATCATGAATGAAAATGCGCAGTCTGACTGCCAGAATCTCTTTTGAGTCATCCACTTCTGTTTCAACAGGCTGCATAATGTGGCTGATAACATGCTTTAATGCGCAGATAAAGAGATTCTGTTTGGTTCCGAAGTGATAGTTGACGGCGGCAATGTTTTGATTTGAAGCATCGGCGATCATCTTGATGCTGGTGCCGCTGTAACCGTGCTCGGCAAAGAGCTGCCCAGCGCATTCGAGCAGAAGATCATGTGTGGATTTTTTTGTTTTTGTTACGGTTTCTGAAGCAGACCTGGTTGCCAGGTCTCTGCTGTCGTCGGCAAACCCGTTATAAGTTGCCCGGGCAGCGCGAGAGGTTTGGGCAACCTGCACGACTTGATCAGCTTGATTATTTAGAGAAGTTTGAGCAACCTGTGCCGCTTGATCAGTATCAGATATTTGAGTGATTTTAACGGTTTTAGAAGCGTCAGAGGCCTGAGACGTTGTTTTATCTGTGGCTTGTTCTGCGGGTCGCGCCCGCCGGGTTTGGCTGGAGCCTTTGAGTTTTTTGACTTCTCTGAGCTGGCTGGTTTTTTCAGGTTTTTTGCCGCGCATATTATTCTCCCGGAAAAAAGTCTCAATCAAATATTTAATTTAAATGATCATTTGAATTTTGTCAAAGTTTTACCCTGAAGTGTTACCGGGGCAATTGCAGCAAAATACTTCTGTAACTTATCAGAATAAGATTCCGGCCTGCTGGCTGAAACAGTTCGATGCGCAACACATCACGCAGTAAGCTCCAGATAAAGACCACTTTTTACTGAATTATTAAAAAATCTGAATAAATCGATGGAGCCCTGCGCCGGGATGATGCAATCAGCATTCGTCATTCCGGCCTTGGAACTGGAATCCGGAACTTTAATGCGGTTGCTTCTGAAGCTTAGCGGATGCTTGCAAAATGACAGGATGAGAGTATTATTGGTGCTGCAGATCGAAAGCAGGCAAACTGGCCGATAGTAAAATACGTTGTTACAATCGGCTTAACCAAACTGTTATCGATAAGATTCCCGCCAGTAAACTTTCTGGTTGAAAACTGGAATGACGAAAAATCTGGTAATTCAAATCCGGCAAAAGATTGAACTGTCAAAACGTTTCTGAACAGATTTTTATTTTATAAATCGATAATGTTATAGAAAGTGCCATGGAAAACGAACAACACTTAAAATGCTTTCTCACAAGGCGTCGACTGGCTGCCAAATCAGTTCTGCTAGGTGTCCTTTCCGGGCTGGTCGCGGTTATGTTCAGAATCGGTCTCGAACAGGCAGAACACATAAGGGTGATTCTGCTCGGTATGTTGCGAATGCAGCATGCGTTGATGCCGTCTCTGGTCTTTGCGGTTGCCATGGCAGCAATTCTTATTGCTTTGAAAAAATGGGCACCAGAAGCCTCCGGCAGCGGCATTCCCCATTTAAAGGGCGTCCTTAAGGAAGGCTTTGAATTCAGGGCGGTTCCGGTACTGCTGGTCAAATTTTTTGGCGGCATCATCGGCATTGGCGCCGGACTTGCGCTCGGTCGAGAAGGCCCGACCGTGCAGATGGGCAGCGCAGTTGGGGATATCTGTGCCAGAATCTTCAAATCAAACCATCAGGAAAGGGTGCTTATGCTCTGTGCCGGAGCGGGAGCGGGGCTGGCTTCGGCTTTCAATGCGCCACTTGCCGGTCTGTTGTTCATCATTGAAGAACTGCAGCAGAAGCTTGACCGCTTCAGTCTGGTGGTGGCTTTTTCGGCAACCATCTCCGCCAATCTTGTCTGTCGACTGATTCTGGGTCAGAACCCGATTTTTCAGCTGCGTCTGGTTGGTTACCCCGACATGCGTCTGGTTTTATGGTCGGTTCTTTTTGGTGTGGCCATTGGCTTTGTCGGGCTGGCATTCAATCTGCTGCTGATAAGGTCATTGCGTGTTTTTGGCCCATTCAGGCTGTTACTTGGTATTCTTCTTGGGGTGTTGTTCGGTTTTACCGGCTACTATTTTCCTGATCTGCTCGGCACCGGTCACCGCCTGACCGAAAACGTTTTTCTCTGGCGTTATCCGCTGAAACTTCTGGCAATATTTCTGCTGGCGCGTTTTCTTCTGACACTGCTCAGCTACAACACCGGTGCTCCGGGCGGTATTTTTGCGCCGATTCTGTTGCTTGGAGCTCTCTGCGGCGGCATTTTTCAGCATCTGGTCAACTGGGTCGATCCCGGTCGCTTTGACCCGATGATTTTTCTGGTGCTTGGCATGGCCGGTATGTTTTCGGCAGTTGTGCGCGGTCCGCTGACCGGTACCGTGCTGATCATGGAAATGACCAACGAATTCCTGCTGCTGCTGCCATTGATGATCGTTTCGATCATGGCTTACGCAGTTCCGGAATTTGCCCATAACAAGCCGATTTACGACGAACTGCTTGATCTCGATCTTGCCCGCCGCCAGGCTGATGCTGCCGCTTGCGCATCCTCAACAGGCGCGGAAGTAAGGGAAGAGTCACCAGATACCGGCCTGATCGACAGGGAATAAGTATAATTACAGACAGGCAACTATTGCGTCATTGCTTGGTTGCGGGTTCCATGCAGGGCAAACGCATTAAACTTCTGGATTCCGGGTCTACGCCCGGAATGACGCAATTTATATTCGTCATTCCCGCGAAGGCGGGAATCTAGTTCTGATGAGGGATACAGGCATTTTAGTGCGTTTGCCCTGGGGTTCCATGCGGGAGTTGCTCCACCTGTTTGCCCGAGTGGAAGCTCTGAGAGAATGGCAGACAAGTATAACTTTTTGACAAGACGCGCTGTTGGACAGGTGAGAAATGTTCAATACGCTTTTACAAGGTGCGAGAATTTTCAGAATGTGCTGTCTTTGGCGATTTCAACGATCAGCTGTGTATCTTTTGGTATATCTATATGCTTGCCCCTGACGAAGGTGCCGCCGATCAGGCCAATTGGGCCGAGGAGCATGTAGCCGCCGAGCGAGGCTCCGGCCGCCAGACCCATCTGTTCATTGGTTTTAACTGACTTTTCGCCGAGGGTAATCGGCAGTTCTTTGCCGTTAGCTGCGGTAACCGTCAGATAGCGCAGCTTAAGACTGCCGTTGCGGCCAAAATTGCCCGGCCTTCTCACCTTTTCGAGTTGGGCTCGCGCTGTTGCACCTTTTTTGACTATTGTGCGTCTGCCGATTTTTATCTCTTCGACAACGGTAAATCTGACCATTTCACCGGTTTTGCTGCTGCGTGTCGACAGGCTTTCTTCAAGATTGAGGCGCACCAGAGTGCCGGCCGGAATGACCAGCGGAGCCGCGGCAAAAACTTCACTCAGCTGGCAGAAAATTATAAGAAGGCAAATCAATTTGATTCCGTGGCTTTTCATGGCTTTTCTCCTTTGAAAAACTCTTTTTTACAAGGCTTTATATGATATGCATTCACAGAACGGAAAGTGAAAGTTTTCCGACAGATATTCTTTATCTATTCCCCCATATTATTGAAATTATACAATCCGGGTGTCTGTGGCAATGTTTGTTTTGATAGTCAGGAAAATCGCATTAAACTTCCGGATTCCGGTTCTGCGCCAGGAATGACGAATTGCGTATCTGTCCCGCATTCATGTCCCAGAGATTACGGGCAATTGTGTTCTGATGAGCATATGAGCATTTTTGTGCGATTGCTTTGTTTTGGCAGAATGAGTGCAGACACGGTTTTTATACAAGCTCAGGGATCTGATGTTTTTTTAAATTGCCGGTGGTTGATCGGGTTGATTCCACGGCGGTAATTGCTGAAAATCGGCTGTTTTTTACACAGCAGTTCGTTAAAAATTCTATACAGGCGCATAGAAAGTACCGAATTTATTGTGGCGGAGCTGGCCGCCGACACAGCTGGCAATAGGCGTCGTCGCATGATTAGACATTGCTGCCAGGTGAGGGTATTTAAGGGGAATTATTTTTTTGTGGGTTGTTGTAATAAATGAAGATTTATCAAGAAAAACATTGAAAATGCGTAAAAAATGGTTACTATTAAAATAAAGCATATAAAATCGGATCTTTTGACTTAAATTCGCCACCAGGGGGAAGAATGTATAGTCAAAAACGTGTAGAAAAGCTTATGGCGACGGTGCCGGCTTTTACCGAAATTCTTGTTTCTTCGTCTGATTACCAGGTCGCACGCGAGCTTCTGCTGGCCGAGACCCGCCGCATGATTGAAGAAAACGATGACGATGAATTTTTGCTGATCAGCGGATTGCAGTTCGCACTGCGCTTGAACTGTGTGCGGGCTTTCAGGCAGTTTTTGAGCCGGAGATCATCTAAAATAGCCGGCTTCGATCTGGTTAAAGTTCTTTTCGATCTTGCCCACAACAATAGGCGTGATTTGCCGCCTGACCTTTCAGATGCCTTTCTCGAAGATCTTTACCGGATTTTCAGAGGTATTGTCGGCCGCGCCGGCATTTATGAACCATTGAAAAAATCGAAAAAGAAGGGCAGAGAAGCGGCAATAGCCCGCTCTGAATCTCTCAACGAACTGTGCTCTACCTCTGATGCCATTATTGCAAAATACAGATGCGGTCTTGAACCTGAGATTATAAAACAGAGAGAAGATAATCGCCGCCGCATTATGCGATTTTTCAACTGCAGCGACCATGAATTTGCCGATTATCAATGGCAGCTGCGACATATTGTGCGTGATACAGAGACACTCGGCAAACTCGTCGAACTTTCTGAATCAGAGCGCCGGTCGATTGATATGGCCAAAAAAAGTGGTATTCCGTTTGGTATCACCCCATACTATGTTTCTTTGTTCGATTATTCTTCAGGCAGCCATTATGACATGCCGGTTCGCACGCAGGTAATTCCGCCGGCCAGTTACGTCGAAGCGGTTCAGAAAAATCAGGGTGATTGCGTCACTAACCTTGACTTTATGCGCGAAGGCGATACGTCACCGATTGATCTGATAACCCGCCGGTATCCGCGGATTGTTGTTTTCAAGCCTTACAACACCTGCAGTCAGATATGTGTTTACTGCCAGCGCAACTGGGAAATTGACGACGCCTGGGCTCCAGGTGCTCTGGCACCGCGCGAAAAGATCGATGCGGCGATTGCCTGGATAGCCGCTAATCCGGCGGTTAACGAAGTGCTTCTGACCGGTGGTGACCCGCTGGTAATGAGTGATACCAACATCAGATATGTACTCGAAAAACTCTCGGCAATCGGCAGCATCGTGCGTATACGCATCGGCACCCGCACTCCGGTGGCGCTGCCTCAGAGAATTACCGATGAACTTGCTGCCATGATTGCCAGTTTCCATGAGCCTGGCAAGCGGGAGATAGCGATTGTAACGCATTTTGAGCACAGCTGTGAGATTACTCCCGAGGCAATGCAGGCTATTCAGAAGTTCAGGCGTTATGGCATGAGCTGTTACAACCAGACGGTGTTTACGATTCAGAACTGTCGCCGTTTTGAGGTGAGTGCGCTGCGACGATGGTTGCGCCTGATCGGGGTCGAGCCCTACTACACTTTTAATGCCAAGGGTAAAGAAGAAACCGATTTTTACCGGGTGCCGCTTGCCCGCCTGCAGCAGGAAGCGAAAGAGGAAGCCCGCCTGTTGCCGGGTTTATCGCGCACCGACGAGCCGGTTTATAACGTGCCGGGTCTCGGCAAAAATTACCTCAGGGCTGAGCAGAATCATCTGCTGCTGACGATTCTGCCCGATGGCCGACGGGTTTACGAATTTCACCCCTGGGAAAAGTTCATCGCCAACAGCGAGTCGTATCTGCACCGCGATATACCGATTCTCGACTATCTCAAAAAACTCGAAGCCCTGGGAGAAAAGTCTTCTGATTACCGCAGCATTTATTATTATTTTTGAGACAAGACCTAAATTCAAGAACAGATAAACTGCAGGTCATCCCGGTAAAGCCTGCGCTCACAGATTTTGTGCCCGCGACGCGGGCAGCGGTTTGCGAGGTAGCTTAAACAGTTAACTGGAGTCGGCAATGGCGCAATCAGGTTTCGCCATTCCTGGCCTGGAGCCGGCATCCGGAAGTTTAATGCAGTTGCTCTGTTTTGTGCGGTAATCAATAAAACTTCCTGAATTTTGTGGAGTATACTTGTAGTGTACGATTTTCTGGAAAGTTCAGGAGTTTTTTATGAACCCGGGCAAACAGTTGCGATGGTCATTGCTGGTTTTTCTTTTTCTGGTCGTTATTGGCTGCCTGCCGGCCGAAGCGGTTAACCCTTTTGCTGCCGATGAAAAGGTAAACATTCAGCAGGGCAGTTCACTCGACAGCGGTGAAGCTCTTTTCAGCAAACCGCAGCTCGATAAAAATGCCGCTGATGATTCGCTTAAAAGCACTTCGATTGCAGTTATGAGTGATCTACATGCAAGAAACTGGAACCATGCCAGTCTTGTTTCGGCTTTTAAAGCCATTAACGACCTCAAAGACTTATCAGCTCTGGTTCTTACCGGCGACTCGGTCGAAAAAATCGGTTCGCCGAACGAATATTCTTTTCTGCTGAAAACCCTGAATACACTGAAAAAGCCGGTTTTGGCCGTAACCGGCAACCATGACATCATGTATAAGGATTATTACAATCCTGACAAAAACGCCAAAAACCCGAAACTGCGCACGACACCGGCAGAACGCAAGGCCAAGCTCGAGCGTTTCCGCAAACTTCTTAAACAGAAGGCGATCAGATACACAAAAAAGATGGGTGGGCACCTGCTGGTATTTTTGCCGAATGACGCGCTCGACGCTAAAAGCCTGGTGCGGCTGTCTGATACAACCCTTGAATTTCTGCAGAAAACTCTTAAAGAAAACCCCGATACTCCAACCATAATCTTTTGCCATGGTCCGTTGCTCGGAAGTTATGTCAGAAAAGGCGGGCTGCCGCTGCCGCAGGCAACTGCGCAGCCGGCTGCAAAAATCCGCAAAATTCTCAAAAAAAATCCGCAGGCGTTTCTCTGGGTTTCGGGGCATATTCACATGGGGCCTTCTTCAAGCAACTTTTCGGCGAAAGTGAACAAGGTCGATCACATTACCAACATTCATGTGCCGGCGGTGCAGGACGATTCAGCCTGGATGCGCATTATCAAACTGTCACCCGAAAAAGCCGTGGTTCGCACCTTTAACGGCAAAACCGGCAAATATGCCAAAAAACATGAGCGCACCTTTAAACACAAGGTCAAAAAAGAAACTCAGGAAAAGCCAGACAAAGAACCCAAAAACGAGCCGAAAGACGAACCGAAAAATACGCCGCCGGTCGACGATGATAAAGACCAGCAACAACCAGAAACAGAAGCCAACCCTGGCCAGATTTTTGTCGATCCGGCTGATGACGGCGAAAGTCTGCCCGATGATGGCCTGATTCCTGACCAGGACGAAGAAGACGTTGAAGGTGCTGAAGAAGACGAAACCTACGAAGAATCAGACGATCAGAATGTTGTTGAAGAAAGTGACGATGACGCTGCTGCCAATGAAGATGCCGGTTCTGAAGTTTCTGATACTTCAAACGCTTCATCGAATGAAAACTCTGAAGCGGTGATCGAAAAGATTCGTGATCTGGTGGCGGCCGCCATGGAATATATCAACCGCATTTTTTCAGACTTTCTCAGGTTCGTTCAGCCGTAAATTTTGCTGTAACAGCATTGTTAGCCATTTTGGCGATCATAGTTCGATAGAAATGTCCGGTTTATTACCGGGCATTCTTTTTTATGGCATAAATTAAGACTTACAGAATCAGGTTCATTAACTCTTCCAGTTCTCTGTCGCAACAGAACTGCATGTTTCTCCATCAACCCGGTGAACTCTTCAATCGCCATTACCCTGAAGAAGAAAAAGGGCTGGCGGGAATCTTATAGTTAAGAGCTTGGATCCCTGCTTTCACCCTCCGGGCACAAGCGCAGGGATGACGCAATGATTGCCTGTTCTTTAAATTATGTGTGACAGTCGACCAGGCATTTTGAACGTCGAATCAAATTATGGGTTTTAATTTATATGGATTGATAATAGAATGAAAGCAGAGTTTCCACCACCGGGCGTTAGTACAGACATTCGTAAACTCGTTTAACCAGGCATAGAGAGAAGCCGGTAAACTATTGCAGAGCCGCCGGAAAGCGGTGAAATCAAGCATAGACTCATTTGCGGTAATTGTCTGGTCGCCCGAATTTTATGGTGCTGGGGAGATTACTGATGAGAAAAGTTTTCCGGCTTCTGATTGTCTTGTCTTTGCTTGTTTTTCAGCAGAACATTGTTTCAGCTCAGGTGTTTCTCGGTGCTTTGCGAAGCGTTGAAAATCAGTTGAACAGCGATGAAAGAAAGAAAGTTGGGTCTGCTGTAAAAAAATCTCAAACGGTGCAGGATCTTGTCAAAAATGGCAGTCACGTGAACCTGCAGGCACATAACGGTAAATTCATCTGTTTTGATTCTGCAATGGCTGCCCGGGCTGCTGCTGACAAACCCGATCTATGGGAAAGACTTCAACTGGTTGAGGTTTCAGCCGGAAAATTCGCACTGTTTGGAGTGCATGGATATTTTGCCTCGGCCGACATAGGTGCCAGCCGGGCCCCTTTAAGCGCACGCAGCAAATGGACAAGAGAATGGGAAATCTTTGAAATAACCGTCAACGGCGACGACAGTATCAGCCTTAAAGGGGCGAACGGTAAATACCTTTCAGTAGAGCCAAATGGCGATATTTTCGTCTGTGCCGATAAAATAGACACCTGGGAAAAACTCAGGGTTACAGCCGCTGCCAACGCACCTTTGCCTGATCTGGCGACGGGAATGATTGTCGGGTTGCAGAACGAACATGGCAACCGTTATTTTTCAGTCGATCAGGACAGAGATTACTCTGTTCGTGTTGACGCAACTGAAGCCAGAGTTTGGGAAAGATTCAGACTGGTCAGCTATGGTGGCTGCAGGTTCAGTTTTCAGGCAGATAATGGCTGGTATCTTTCCCCTGTAGTCAAAAACAAGGTCACATACTTATATGCTGTTGAAGCTGAAGTCAATTCTGCGCCAGCCTTTAATGTGCTTTTTGGCAAAGACGATTCTGTGTATCTGCGTTGCGAAAGCGGCAGTTTCGTCAGCAGAAACGGCAGCGAGGCCATGGCCGATAAAGATGAGGCCGCCATGCTTCGTCTTAAGGTTCTACCAGCTGAGGATGAATCAGGCTTTGTAACGATTATTTCGAAAAATGGTCTCAGATGTGGCTATATCAAAGAGTTTACCAGTGAATGGAGCAGCAAAAATCTTGGCGTTGCCGCTGATATTTCGGTTCATCGCCCGAAAACACCTAAGGGCTGGGCTTTTCTTGGTGATGCTCTGGCCCCTGGCGATGAAAAACCGGTTTATTCATCGATGATTATTCTCGACGATCCAAACTCATTGCAGAAACCTGAAGGCTACGAAGAAATCTGGAGCAGTCGCGATGGCAAGGCTGGCAGCAGTAATGCTTCAATCTGGCAGCCTGTTGCTCCCAAAGGCTACGTGGCGCTTGGTCTGGTTGTTACTACTGACGGGAAAAAGCCTGAAAAAGTTCCATCGTTAGGCAATTTAAGATGTATTCGTCAGGACCTGGTCATACCGGGAAGAGCTGCCAGACCAGTATGGAACGACAAGGGTTCCGGGTTGGCGCGGCCCATTTCATTGTTTGTGGTTGGCAGAGATGCCGGCGACGAAGTCGGGTTGCCGCCCGGAACATTTCTTGGGGCCTGGTTTAACGACCGGCCGGTTGGAGGGGCTACTGACGTGCCGTTTACTGAGCTGGCCAGGAGCAGCGACTGGTATCTGGCTGGTTTTAAAGTGCGTTCCGGCGGCTTGATCGACAACATCAGGCCGGTTTTTAGAAAGTTTGCTGATGCCGGAGAAGAATACG
This sequence comes from Candidatus Rifleibacteriota bacterium, assembly GCA_029560455.1. Next base: position 15,072 of record JAKQKW010000447.1, on the reverse strand, counting down.
AAGGCGAAAAGCGCGGTGGCAATGGCGGTAAAGAATATTCTCTGATTGCTGATAAAGACTGGGCGGTTTCTGGCATCAGCGGCCGCAACGGTTCTATGATCGATCAACTGCGGGTGCAGTTCAGAAAACTTAATGGCCGTTCGTTTACCGCAAAAGACAACAAAGAGAGCAAGAGTGCGGGTGGTGATGGCGGCAGCGATTTCTCCATGGGCGGCCACGGCTGTCTGTTTCAGGGCGTTGATGTTTATACCGGCAATTTTGTGAATTCAATTGGTCTGGTGCCCATGCCAATGTCGCAGGCATGGGTTATTCCTGCATTGAAGCCTGAAGAAATACATGCAGATGTGCTAAAAGGTCTTATCGACCTGCATCTTGAGCAAAATCGTGACGAAATTCTCGATAAAGCAGTTGAAGAATTTGTTAAGAAAAATCCGGGCCTGCAGAATCAGTCTGAATCGACATCAGGCGCAGAATCAGAGAATGCTTCACTGACGGTAGAAATTCCAGATATGTCGGTAGCTGAAGCCGGGTCGGCAGCAGAAACCCTGTCTGGTGGCACGGCAGTCGAATCGGGCAGCGGTTCTGGCTCTGCAACAAATCTGAAACAGGAATTTGAAAAAGCCATCGCCGGGCAGAAGGTTGCAGGTGATTTGTTTTCGTCTATTGAGACGATTTCAAAACTTCTTGGCTTTCAAAACCCGCGCTTCGAACTTAATCAGGAAATGCTCTCTCTGTTTGCAGACATGCAACTGCGCCTCTCAGAAAAGATACAGACTTTGCTGAAGGTTTCCGTAGAAATTCCGCTTTCTGACACCAAAACAAAGGGTATTCTCGTTAAAGCCGATATTCCAGGCAAGTGGGAAAACCCGCTGGGCATCAATGGCCTGTCGCTGCAGAAAATGGGTTTTGGCGGCAATTTTGCATTGGGTGCCAAGGGTGGCAAAGGCATTCTGCCGACCCTTTTTGTAAAAGGTGCCATGGATATCGGCCTGAAGTCCGAAATAGAAATGCTTGGTGCTTATAATCCCGATTTTCCCGGTATTTCCGGGCTGATAGCTTCGATGGCCGAAGTTTCCTGGCAGGATGTAGTCGGAGTCGCAAATTTCTTTTTAAAAGCAGCCACCGTCGGTTCAAAGGCGACATTACCTGCGCCAGGGTTTCCGTTCGACACCATCAAGGTCAAAAATGCCGAGTTCATGATTTCGAAGGTGACCGCAGAAAATCTGGATCTGGTCACCGGCACCAGGTTGCGTGGCGATTTCATTTTTGACGACAAAAAGCTTGGCTGGGTCGAAGTGCTTTTCAGTCCCGAAGGAAAGACGGTAGGAACTGTTCAGATGCAGAAGGTGTCGGTCGGGCCGCTGCAATTGACCGCCCCTTCCGATGCCAAAAACAAAAACGATGGCCCGCTTGGCATTATCAACCATACAAAAGACAGCAACAAGTTTTCGGTTAAGGGCAAAGTTGTTATTGCCGGCTCGCCCATGGAATACATTCAGGAAATCAGTGATGTTATGAAAATACAGATTTCGGGTGATTTTGGCGGTGTGTTGCCGCTTACCCTGCTTGGCACAGCAAACGCCGGCCGCAAAAATCTTTTCCCGGATGGCGGCCTTGAACTGGCCGGAAAAGTCGATACTGCCTTCATTCAGAGCGTTCAGGGTCTGGTAATCAGCTCGGTTCAGAATACTCCTGGCCTGGGTAAGTTTGCAGGCGCGTTTGCCGGGTCAATATTGAGCATCAGGTCGATCGAAGTCAAGGGTTCGCTCGACAAAATTGCCGGTGGAAACCTGCCAGAGATGGTTGTCGACTGTAGCATTGCCGGCAAGTCGATGCAGGTTGGCATCAGGAATGTCAAAGTTTCGGCCAGCCTGGTTTCAACCATTGTCTCTGAGCTGACTGAGAAGGTGATCGAGCAGACTGGTGATCTGGCCAAACAGTTTGCCGAGGCGGTAGAAAAGGTTGTCAAAGAATTTGTCGGCAACATTGAAGATCAGGCCAGACAAATGGCTGATGAAGCGAAAAAGGTGGCAGAAGAATCGGGAAAAGCCGTTTCTGAAGCCGTCAGTCAAATCGGTGATTTTTCGCGCGATGCGGGCAACAAGGCGAAAGACTACGGCGAGTCAGCCATAAAATCAGCTGTCAGCGTTGTGGGTAATGTCGGAAAAGGCATTAAAAAGTTTCTTGGGTTTTAACCCGATCAATTCTGTTAACTGACTGTCGTCAGAAAGAAAAACCCCGTAACTCTTACAGGTTACGGGGTTTTTGATAACTGAGCGGTTTTATCTGAATCAGGCTTCTGTTTTTACCGGTTTGCGCATGGCGAAGTATGCCAGCGTGGCACAGAGAAACAGAAAGGCGATTACAGCCCGCGACTGGCTGCCCGGAGCTTCGCCGGCGACTTCGATTTTGCCATCGGCGGCGACTAGATAGGCCTGTTCCCATTTGCCGAGATCGACGCTGGTTTCGACTGCCGCGCCATTCAGCATGGCCTTGACGGCAAAGGTCTGAGTTTTGGCTTTTTGCATCTGCTCATTAAGGGCTGTGATTTCAGCTTCTTTGGCGGTTATCGCTGCGGCGTCTGGAGTTGCAGCAGCTTTGAGTTCGCGCAGAGCGATCTTGGCGGCCGAAATCTTTTCGACGATATCGTCGGTCGCCGGATAGACTGCCGGCGAAACTTTGTGATAGCTGCCAGTCAACTGTTGACCGTTGATTTCGACGTTGCTGAGCTGAGTCGAGGCAAGGTGAATGCCAGGCTTATTGATGCCTTCGAGCAGGCCCGGACTCTTTTCTGCAATACCCATGAGCACCATGATGAAAACCCCGGTAAGAGCCGCGCCGGCAATCAGACCGGATGAGTAAAGAACGCCGGTTTCGCGTTTTTCTTCGAGATCGGGGTCTTTTGTGCGCATTTCGAGTACCCAGCGGATAATGCCACCGGCCATGATAGGCACCGACAGTGACAGCGGCAGGTAGAGACCAACCGCGAACGCCAGTGAGTTGATGCCGAGCAGTTCGACGCCAAGGGCGATGAACATGCCGCTGATTACGAGGTTCCAGGGCAGGTTGCCGCCGATAACTCCATCAACGACGAGTTTCATCAAATTCGCCTGGGGAGCCGGCAACTCACCTGTGGTGATCGCATCTTTGAGCAGATACATGACGAAGCCCATGGTCAGGCCCGAAGCGAGAACGCCGATAAATTCGCCAATCTGCTGGTATTTCGGCGTGGCACCGATAAGAAAACCGGTTTTCAGGTCCTGTGAGGTGTCGCCGGCGATTGCGGCGGCAATACAGACAAAGGCACCGACAGTAAGAACTGCGATTTTTACATTTGGCATATCAGCCATGCCGGCCAGAATGAAAATAATGCAGGTCAGCAGCAGGGTCGCGATCGTCATGCCAGAGATCGGGTTTGACGAAGAACCGAGCAGACCAACGATGCGTGATGATACGGTGACAAAGAAGAAGCCAAAGACAACGATCAGAATGCCGGCGATTGCCGAAATACTGAACGAATGAAAAATTGTGGCATTGAGAAAAATTGTGGCAATAAGGGCTAGAGACAGTGAGCCGCCAAGAATTACGCTCATCGGCAAATCCAGGTCTGTTCTTACTGTCGCCTCAACCGAGTTTTTGCCGAGCTGCGCGAAGCCTGCCTTGAAGCTTGAAAGAATGACCGGGATCGACTTGATCAGCGAGAAAATACCGGCAAATGCAACGCCACCGGCGCCGATGTAACGAATGTAACGCGACCAGATGCTGCCCGGGCCCATATCGCTGATCAGATTCGTCATTTCAGGATAAATGGGAGAAGTGCAGTGCTCGCCAAACAGAGTGATCAGCGGAATCAGCACCAGCCAGCCAAAAATACCGCCGCTGAGCATGATGGCTGCAATCTGCGGTCCGATGATGTAGCCGACCCCAAGCAGTTCAGGAGTTACTTCTGCGCCGATTTCGGCACCCTTGAACCGCGGAATATGAGCTGCCGGTTCTTTACTCCACAGGCCGAAAAGACGGTTGTGCATCAGCGCCTGATAGAGAGCCCCGATGCCCATTCCCTGAAACAGGGTTTTTGCTTTTGAAATGTCGCCCTGACCTGCAACGAGCACTTCGGCACAGGCGGTTCCTTCCGGGTATGGCAGTTGGCCGTGTTCCTGTACGATCAGGTAGCGGCGCAGCGGAATCATGAAAAGAACGCCGATAGCACCGCCAACGATTGCGATTACCGCAATTTCGAGCTTGGAAGGTTCAAGACCCCAGATAAAAAAGGCCGGAATCGTGAATATTACGCCGGCCGCCAGTGATTCACCGGCTGAACCAACCGTCTGCACGATGTTGGTTTCGAGAATGGTGCCCTGTTTGAAGAAAATGCGAAAAATGGCGACTGCCATAACCGCAGCCGGTATCGAGGCCGAAACCGTCAAACCGACCTTCAGGCCAAGATAAGCATTGGCAGCGCCAAACACGCAACCGATAACAATGCCGATCACCACGGCCTTTAATGTGAACTCGAGCGGACTTTCACCGGCCGGTATGAAGCTGGGGTATTCTTTGCCGTCAACCACTTCATAGGCCTTTGGCGACAATCTGTCTTTCTGACTCATATTCTCTCCTCTGATTAACGTAGGCGTAAAAATAACACAGGGCCTGCAGACGGCGCAAATAAACCTGCCGCCGAAGTCGTTTTGTGATATGGTTCACAACCACCAGTGCCGTCGGTGTAAAACTTACCCCAGCAACCCGGCACCTGAATTTTTTATGCCCGGCCGCCGGTTTTATCGATAACCGCAGCAACAAAAACAGTCCATTCTCACACAGGAATTACAAGGTTTTACTTGGACCACTTTTTTTCGCGGAAAGACGTGATGGATTATGGTTCTTCAACTCATATGCGACATTGTGCTATCTGTATTAAATTGCTTTTCTGAAGCTGATTCAGCTTTTCGGGCGGGTGGCGGCCGCTTCGCGTAACATCTTGACGAAATACGACATGACACGCTGATCACCTGTCAGTTCAGGGTGAAATGCGCAGCCGAGCAGGTTGTTCTGACGGGCCATGACGATGCGGCCTTCGTATTCGCACAGAACATCAACGCCTGCACCGGCCTCACTGATATGCGGTGCTCTGATAAAAACACCGGGGAACCCGCGGCCGACGTCTTTGATATTCAACGGCGCCTCAAAGCTGTTTACCTGGCGGCCGAACGAATTGCGCTCGACAGTGATATTCATCATACCGATATGGCAGATGTCCGAGCCGGCGATGCGTTCAGCCAGCAGAATCAGACCAGCACAGGTGCCGAAAACCGGCCGGTCAAGAGAGATAAACTGTTTGAGTGGCTTCATCAGATCATAGGTGTCGATGAGTCGCCGCATGGTCGTGCTTTCACCACCAGGCAGAATCAGGCCGTCAAGACCCTTGAAATCTTCTGCAGTCTTGACTTCGACAGCTTCGACGCCACAGCGCTTTAAAGAGGCGGCATGTTCGCGCACAGCGCCCTGCAGGGCGAGAATTCCGACTTTCAGCATAGGTTTTTCCTTTACCAGCCACGGTCCTGCATACGTTCAGCAGGCGCGAGCGCAGTGATTTCAAGGCCGGTCATCGGCGTGCCCAGCCCTTTCGAGATTTCGGCCAGCAGTTTGTAATCACGGAAATTCGTCGTCGCTTCGACAATAGCTTTGGCAAACAGTGCCGGATTCTCTGATTTGAAAATGCCCGAGCCGACGAAAACACCGTCAGCGCCAAGCTCCATCATAAGAGCTGCATCAGCAGGCGTTGCCACGCCACCGGCGGCAAAATTTACTACCGGCAGCCGGCCAAGCTTTTTGATTTCGAGCAGAACTTCATAAGGGGCGCCCAGCAGTTTTGCTTCAGTCATCAGCTCGTCTTCGCTCATGTGAACGACCCGGCGCACCTGGGCGTTAACCTTGCGCATATGTCGCACCGCTTCGACGATATTGCCGGTGCCAGGTTCGCCTTTGGTGCGCAGCATCGAAGCGCCTTCGCCGATGCGCCGTGCAGCTTCGCCCAGATCGCGGCAGCCGCAGACGAACGGCACGGTGTAAGATGACTTCAGAAGATGAAATTCTTCGTCAGCGGGCGTCAGAACTTCGCTTTCGTCGATATAGTCGACGCCCATAGCTTCGAGAATACGGGCTTCGGTGATGTGTCCGATGCGCGCCTTGGCCATGACCGGAATGCTTACTGCTTTCATAACTTCTTCAATGATCGTCGGGTCAGCCATGCGGGCTACGCCGCCAGCCTTGCGAATATCAGACGGCACCCTTTCAAGTGCCATTACCGCCACCGCGCCGGCTGCTTCAGCGATTTTCGCCTGCTCGGCGTTGACGACATCCATGATGACGCCGCCCTTCTGCATCTCTGCCATACCTCTTTTGACCACAACGGTCCCAACTTTGCTGTCACCCATTTTAAGTATCTCCCTGAAAATTATTTATTTTTAAAAAGAACATATTTCCCTACTCCAAACCGCCGCAAAATTCAACACTTTCCCATGCAACAGTAATGACGACGGCGAATGTTTTTTCTTCGGGTTTGCCGGTCGGGTGTCGATACATAAGATGCAGAAACAGGTGGTTCAGGTTTCTGCGACTACTGGTTTACAGGAAAAAACTTGCACCGGCAGATGAAAAAAGGCAAACGAATCCGCAGACTGTTGCTGATTTTTACGATGATTTCAGTTTTTATATCTGGAATCACGCCCGCGCATGCTTTCGATGTGCCATCGATCGATACCCAGAAGTTTCCGGTCGAGATCTACGGTGATTATCTCGAATACCGCACCAAAGCCGAACAGATCGTCACCAAGGGCAAGGCCTATATTTCATATCAGGATATGAAAATCAGCGCTGAAAATATTCAGGCCAACACCAAGACCGAAGACATCTTTGCTCAGGGTAAGGTCGACTTCTGGAAAGGCTACGACCAGACCACCGGCGACTTTCTCGTTTACAACATGAAATCAGGCGAAGGCTGGATGCGTGACGCCGAAATTCGCAAAAACCGCAACTTTTTCAGCGCCAAAGATGTGTATGTCAGCCCTAAATACAGCATTGCTCACGATATCATGCAGACCACCTGCGATGATACCGATCATCCGCATTACCGCATTACCAGCAAAAAAATTGAAACCTACCCGGGCAAGTCGATGACCCTCGAAGATCTGCGTCTGAAATGGAAAGGCAAAACCCTTTATCATCGGGGTCGTGACTACTCAGAATTCAAGAATCGCGAGAAATTTTTCCATACTCGTCAGGGCATGTCGCAGATCGATGGTATCTATTTCAAATTCACCACCGATCTGATGGTGAATGAGCACGTTTCCGGTCGCTTTACCGCTGATGCTTTTGAAAAGCGCGGTAACGGTTTCGGTTTCAACGGCAACTACAATGGCGGAGATAAGGGCAACGGCTCGATCTATTTCTATCAGCTCAACGAAAGCAAGCGCAATCATACCAATACCCAGATGAATCTGTCACACAATTACAGCTTTGCTGGCGGTGAAAGCCTGGCGACCAGCTTTATCTACAGCGGCGACCAGTATACCGGCCAGGCCGAAAACCAGGATCTGACCGTGCAGATCAACTACCGCCCGGTGCTCAGCTTCATGACAATGAATATCGTTGCCAACAAATTCTATGATCTCGATGGTGATAAATACACGGCCGATAACAATTATCAGCTGCTCAATCGCCTGCCAGAAATCAATTTTACGCTGCCAGGTTACACAACCCCTGGCGTTCCGCTCAGCTTCAATTTTTCAGGTATGTATGGCCGCTATGAAGATGGCACTCTCAGCAATGTTAATGAGTCAGAAAAGAAAGACGCCAGAGTCAGTGTTACCGTGCCAACCATCTTCGTGCACGAGCGCTTCGATCTGACCCCTTCCTATAATCTGCAGAAAAGCTATTATTCTGGCGGCATCGAACGCGAGAACGGCTCGACGATGGTCAGGGCACAGCACCGCTTTTCGAACGTCACCAACCTCGAATTCAACTACAATGTTTCGACGAGCAAGGGTAAATCGCCATTTCAGTTCGACTCATTTACCGGCACCGACATTTTCTCGACCCGACTGCGATTTGCCCAGAATTCATGGTCACTTAACCCGGTTAACTTCAACTATAACCGTGTCATGAGCCGCTTCGAACAGGTTTACTGGGATTATTCGCGCCGTTCGCGCACCGATGCCTACCGCAATTGGGAATTCTTTATCCGACGAGATTACGTAGTGCCGAACCTTGGCATGGCTAAAATGGACCTGACCAGACTGGTGCCCGGCAACCTTAACGCCCGTTACCGTCTCGCCTCAAATCTCTGGTCGTTTGACACCAGTGTGACTATGCCCTACGACGAAGACAAAATCACCAATACTTCGTTCAACTACCAGGCCACAATCAGGCCACTCTGGGCCGTTTCGACCTCGGGTAACTACAACCACATCACCGAAAAATTCAGCCCTCTGACCATTGGTCTGGTGCGCGATCTCCACTGCTGGGAAGCCCGCGCCGAATACAGCCACGAACGCAAGGAATTCTGGATCGAATTCTATCTGAAGGCTTACCCCGACGATACCGGCCGCTTCCGCTACGGCATGGAAGACAACAAACTCGAAGCCAAGCTCGCCGCCTACGACCAGATGACGCAGCGCTACGAAGGCATGACCCGCTGACCCCCACAACACGCTGTAGAAAAAGCAACCCGGCTGACAGGCCGAGCTGCCGTATATTGAACTGTCAGGATAGTTGTTGAAATCTGAACTTCTCCCTGTGTATTATGAACCCATCGCACATGGTGGAGGAACAGTTGATGAAGATATACGCAGGTTCGGATCATGGCGGCTTTGAACTGAAGAAGTCTCTGATAAAGCGGCTTCACGAACTCGGTCACCAGGTCGAAGACCTTGGCACCCACTCGCTGGCTTCCTGTGATTACCCTGATTACGCGCATGCCGTTGCTGCCAACGTCATTGCCGACCCGGGTTCTCTGGGGTTGCTTATCTGTGGCTCAGGAATCGGCATTTCGATAGCCGCGAACCGCCATCATGGCATCAGGGCCGCTCTCTGTCGCTGCAGCCTCGAAGCCGAGCTTTCTCGAAAACATAATGACGCCAATGTGCTGGTCATGGGTGGCCGCATCGTCGGCGAAGCCCTGGCCGTCGATATGCTTGAAAAATTTCTCGTCACCGATTTTGAAGGTGGTCGCCACAGCAACCGTATTGCCAAAATCGAAATAACCCAGGAAGGACGACAGTAACATGGGAAAACTGATCATTGTCGATCACCCGCTGGTCAAACACAAAATCACGCTTTTAAGATCAAAACACACTGATGTTCAGGTTTTCCGGCAGCTGATGCAGGAACTCTCGATGCTGCTGGCTTATGAAGCCACGCGCGGTATTCCGGTCGAAAACACCACCTGCGAAACACCTCTGATGCAGGCTGAAGCGCATCTGATCACTCCGGGCACCCTTGCTGTCGTGCCGATTTTGCGCGCCGGTCTTGGCATGGTCGATGGCATGCTGAGTTTCATGCCGATGGCCCGCGTTGGTCATATCGGGCTTTATCGCGATCACGATACGCTCAAACCGGTTGAATATTACTGCAAACTGCCTCAGGGCATCGCCGATATGGAAGTTTTCGTTCTCGACCCGATGCTCGCCACCGGTGGCACCGTGGCAAAGTCGATCGAAATTATCAAAAAGGCCGGCGCTAAAAAAATCAGGTTTTTGTGCGTCGTTTCCTGCCCCGAAGGTGTCGAAGTTGTTCAGAAAGCTCACCCCGACGTCGATATCTATACCTGTGTTCTTGATAAATGCCTGAACGAAAAAGGCTACATTTTGCCAGGTCTTGGCGACGCCGGAGATCGACTGTATGGAACCAAATAATCCCGAACTTCCAGTTTTCGACCATATTTCAGAACGCCCGAGCTGGGATGTCTATTTTATGCGCATCGCCAAAATCGTGGCGCAGCGCTCGACCTGTCTCAGACGCCAGGTTGGTGCTGTAATTGTGCGCGAAAACCGCATGCTGGCAACCGGTTACAACGGCGCTCCGGTCGGTCTGGCTCACTGCTTCCAGCTTCCCGGCGGTTGTCTGCGCGAAGCCCAGAAGATTCCATCGGGCCAGCGTCAGGAACTCTGCCGCGGCCTGCATGCTGAACAAAACGCGATTCTGCAGGCGGCTGCGTTCGGCGTTTCCCTGAAAAACAGTGATTGCTACTGTACTCACCAGCCCTGCGTAACCTGTGCTAAGATGCTTATGAACGCGGGTATCAAAAGAATCATTTTTCTTGGCGATTATCCTGATGAACTCTCGCTCGAAATGCTTAAAGAAGGTAAGATCACGCTCGAAAGGATAGAAATAGACTGAGTCATGGCTAAAATTCTGATTGAGGGCGGAAAACCCCTGAGTGGCAGTATCAAGGTCAGCGGTGCAAAGAATGCGGCGTTGCCGATCATGGCCGGGGTAATTCTCAGCACCGAACCCGTGCGGCTGACTAACGTGCCGGCGCTGAACGATGTTGAGACAATGGCGAAAGTTCTTCAGGCAATCGGCATTAAAAGCAGTTGCCTAGGCGGCAATGTCTATCAGTTTGATGCTTCTGGCCCCGTAATCGACGAGGCTCCTTATGAACTTGTAAAAACCATGCGTGCCAGCTTTTTTGTCATGGGCCCGCTGCTTGCAAGGCTTAAAAAGGCAAGAGTTCCGTTACCGGGTGGCTGTGCTATCGGTGTAAGGCCGGTTAATATTCACCTCAAGGGCTTTGAAGCTCTTGGAGCACAGGTTTCTATCGAGGGTGGCTGTGCGGTCGCGGTCGCCGAAAAGTTGCGCGGTGCCAGAATTATTCTTGATTTCCCGTCAGTTGGCGCTACCGAAAATCTGATGATGGCTGCGACTCTGGCTGAAGGGCGCACTGTCATCGACAACGCCGCCCAGGAACCTGAAATTGTCGATCTGGCCAAGTTTTTGAATGCTATCGGCGCGAAAATCGAAGGAGCCGGCAGCCCGAGTATTACCATCGACGGCGTTGAACGCCTTGGTGGTGGTGAATACCGTGTCATGCCCGACCGCATCGAAGCCGGAACCTTCGCCGTTATGGGCGCCATGACCGGTGGCCCGATCAGGGTCGAAAACTGTGACCCCGATCATCTGCTGGCGCTGATCAATAAATTGCGCGAAATGGGCGCAGACATAACCACAGAAGCCGACGCGATTATCGTTAAAGCTGATCGTCGCCTGCGCGCCATCGAAGTAAAGACTCTGCCTTACCCCGGTTTTGCAACCGACCTGCAGGCGCAACTGATGGCAGCCATGTGTCTCGCCGAAGGCAGTTCTTCTGTAACTGAAACGATTTTCGAAAACCGCTTTATGCATGTATCTGAACTGGCCCGCATGGGTGCCAGCATCACGATTCACGATCGCACTGCCGTTGTTCACGGGGTTAAAACGCTGCAGGGCGCCCCGGTTTCGGCAACTGACCTGCGCGCCGGCGCTGCAATGGTTCTTGCCGGTCTGGTCGCCGAAGGCCGCACCGAAATCAGTCAGGTTTATCATATTGACCGGGGTTACGAAGATCTCGTCGGTCGCATTCTCAAGCTTGGCGCCAGCATCCAGCGTATTGAAGAACCGAAAGCACAGAAATAAAAGAGGAGCATCAGCATGACCGAATCCGGAAAAAGCCGCTTTCAGCATCTTATCGACGGTTTAAAGAGCACCAACCGGGAGGAAAAACTGCTTTCGGTGGCGGCCCTGGGCATTTTGCGCGTGCGTCAGCATGCCGACGCCCTTGTCGACCTGCTTTCTTCGCCAGACCGCGAAGTCGTCGAGCAGGTGGTAAAAGCGCTTGGCCACATTGGCAATCCGGGTTCGGTCAAGCATATCATCGAATACGTAGTCAATGATGACGGCAAACTGGCTGATACGGCGATGCTTGCCTTGCGCAGTTTCAATTTTCAGCCGGCCCTCGATGTGGTAATTCGTGCCTGCAGCTCTGATAAACCGCCTCAGCTGCGAAAGAAACTTCTCGATCTGCTGATTTCTTACGAAGACGTGCGGGTTGCCTCGCTGATGAACGAAATTATGGGCCAGACCCGTGACCCCGAGCTGCTGACCGCAGCCATCAATTATTTCATCAAACACCCGTCGGCCGAGCGCCACACTTCTCTCAAAATGCTCGCCGGCAACAGCAACTGGGGCGTTTCTCTTGCTGCCAACATTGCCCTGTCGCGCCTTAAAGACGAAGGTGCCTACGCGCATGTGCGCCGTCTGGTTAAATCTTCGAATGCCGAAGTTCGCCAGATAATCGCAGAGGCCCTTGTCAGTCGACCGTTGATCGAAGATCGCAACATCTTTTCGGCCCTGTTCGAAGATTCGCGCCACCGCATCAGAGAAATAGCCATCGATGGCTTGGCACTGTTCGGGGCCGACGAGCGCATCAGTGTTCTGCGTCATTGGCTGGCAGCTGAAACCGATGCAAAAATCAAACTGCAGCTGATTAAAAAGGCCGAAGCCGAAAAATCGGCGCTGCTCTATGACGAACTCTATAAACTGCTGCAGGTGGCCGACGAAAGCCTGCAGACCGCCGCAATCGAAGCGATTGCCGCCATGGGCGACCGTATTGTCGATCGCATTCTCATCGACTTTGACCGTATGCCGCTCGTGGTCAGAGAGCAGATGATTCTCGTTCTTGGCCAGATTGGCGGCGACAAAGTTACCCGTACGATTAGAGAATCGCTGGCCGCGAAAGAGCGATGGCTACGTATAAACGCTGTTGACGCCGCCGCCCGCATGAATGACCCCGAACTGAATGCCGAACTGGTTCGCATTCTGCAGGCGAAAGAAACCGATATCTGGGTGCGCGCCACTGCCGTTTCGGCCCTTGGTCGCACTTTTAACACCGATTATTCTGAAGTTATCGCCGGTCAGCTGAAACACGAAGACGCCCGCGTGCGCGCCAATGCCATTGAAGCTCTGTCTGAGCTCAAATGGTCAGAATTGCCCGAAGCCTGTCATCGCCTGCTGCACGACCGCAACGACCGTGTGCGCGTCAACACTGCCATCGCCCTCTGGAAAAGCGGCCACGAAGAAGTTTTTGCCGAACTCGAAAAAATGTCACGCGACAAGAGCCGCTGGGTGCGCGCTTCGGCCGTATTCGCCCTCGGGCGTATCAAAGACCGCGAAGGCACGCCGATTCTGCTGAAAATGCTCGCCGACAGCGAAGACATGGTTTATCGCAACGCCGTCGAAGCTCTCGCGGAACAGGGCGATCTGCGCGCCATGCTGCCATTGCTCAAAGAAGCCCGTGGCGGCCGTATGTCGGCAGATTTCTACGAAAAGGCGCTGACCCGCTTCACTGAAACCATCAGAAGCTGATCACCAGACCTTAAATGGCCTGGTTACCAGGCTGGCGTTGTAATAGCGGGGGTCGGCGGTGACTTCGCGGCCGACCCAGGCTGGTTTTTCGATCTGCTGATCGGCCGAGCGCAGTTCAACCTCGGCTACGATCAGACCGGCGTTGTCGCCGTGAAACTCGTCGATTTCCCAGGTCAGGCCGGCATGATTTACCCGGTATCTGGTCTTTTCGATCAGCGGTTTCTCGCAAAGGTTGGCCAGCATTGCCTCTGCATCGGCGGCCGGAACCTCATACTCGAATTCATCACGCACCGCACCCGTGGTTATGCCCTTGATGGTAACAAACCCCCGGCCGGCCGCCAGTCTGACACGAACCGTTCTTTCGGGTGTGCGACAGAGATAGCCCTGGCGATAAACCGAACCCCCGGCTTCTTTACGCCATGCATCACCGGTAACGAGAAATTTGCGCTCGATTTCTTTTGCCAATGCCTGTGCTCCTGCCGACTGTAGCTTAAGGGGTTGCGTTTTTGCGGCGCAGATAAAGTTGCGCACAGCCAAGCGCATCAGAGAGCGCTTCGTGATGGTTGAGCTGAATGCCCATGCGTTCGCAGCAGTTGCTGAGACGGCATGGGTTGAAGCCGAGGGCCCGGTAGATTTTTACCGTGCATTCCCATCTTGCCGGCAGCATCAATTCAGAGTAATCGAGGCCGTAAAATTCCATGCAGCTTTTCAGCACGCCGCGGTCAAAGCTTTCGTTATGGGCGACAATGGTTTTGCCCTGCAGGCGCTTTTTGATTTCCGGGTAAACTGCCGCGAAATCAGGTGAATTTCGCGTTTTTGCCGGCGTGATGCCATGCACTTCAATGTTCATGCGCCAGTATTGATTATCTGGCGGCCTGATCAAAGTGTGCCATGCCTCGGTAATTTCGCCGGCCGCAACGGTTACGATACCCAGCGCACAGGCGCTTTCACGCTTACCCGTGGCAGTTTCAAAATCTATCGCGACAAAGTTCATGGCTTCTCCGTTTCTGTTTCGCCTTGCAGCTACAGAATAAAATTATAATGCTACCCGCATGGTTGCGCAAATTGTACAAAAGTCCAAAAAATAGTAATGCTATTTTTCGGGAAGCGTCTAAAATTTGACGAACGGGTCTTTTTTCATTAGCATTAACTTAAGTCTATAAGCATAGAAGTTCATAAGAGGAGTTTGATCATGACCAGACAGTTTTTTCCGGGGCTGACCCTGACGTTTGTTCTCTTTGCCTTTGTTACGATGCTCTTTGTTGGTGCCTTTGCACCCCCCGCTTTTGCCGGGTCACATGATGAAGAAATCAAGCAGCTTGAAAAGCAGCTCGGAGAATTGAACAAAGAGTGCCGCAAAATAAGCCAGGCGCTGATGAAGGCTAAAAAAGAAGATCCCGACGGCTGGGATGTGATCGATTTGAAAGAACGCTACGATAAACTGAATGAGCGAAGAATCGAGCTCAGAGAAAAAATTGCACAGCTCAAGTCTTATAACAACTAGCAGAATTTCGTTTTAACGGCTTAAGAATGGCGCCTCTGTCGGGTGACAGGGGCGCTGTTATTTTTTAGAAAAATCGTATCAATCTTTTCGGGTTTTTCTGGCATATTACTTTCTGCAATATGATAAAAATCAGCCGACAACTCGTGGAAAATTTTGCGGCGGGCGATATG
>JAKQKW010000445.1 GCA_029560455.1 Candidatus Rifleibacteriota bacterium | reverse complement strand
GCGCTCGAGGGTTGCCGAAGTGCTTTCGATTTCTTCAAGCTCACTTCTGGCTTTCGAAAGTTCAGCTTCTTTGGCGGCGATATCGTCTTCAAGCCTGCCCTTGCGTCGGTCATAAAGATCGTCTTTGAGAGAATACCAGAGGCGTTTTGCCTTCGCATGCTGCTCCTGCAGATCTTTGAGTTCTTCTTCGAGCTGCGGTATTTTGTTTTTCAGACTGTCTTTCTGCTTGTAGGCTTCGGCCAGTTTCTCTGATTTTTCCTGATTGGCCGCGGTTTCCTCGCCAAATTTTTCGAGTTTTTCCATTTCGCTCCAGCTCTTGAGGCGTTCATCGCGGAGCTGGGCGCTGACTTCCTGCTGATAGCTGCTCTGCGCCATGTCAGTTTCGCGCAGGCGTTCGATCAGGCTGGCAGTGCGTTCTTTGACCTTTTCATCAGTAACCAGATTAAAAACTTTCTCATAACACTCGATAGCTGACTTATGGTCTGAATAACAGACCGCATGCACAAAACCAAGAGTTTCGAGCAACTTGACGTCATCTGGTGTCTTTAACAGCTTTTCTTCGCAATCTTTTTTGAGGGCTTCGATCAGGCCCTGGTCGTCCTGGGCGAGAATAGAGCGGTCAAGGCGCATGGCTCTGGCAAAAGTATCGATCGCTTCGGGCATTTTCCCGGCTTTTTTCAGATCGAGAGCTTCAGAAAAAAGAATCTGAGCATCTTCTTTGTTGGCGGCCGCTTCAGCGGTTTCTTCCTGCGCCCATGCCGGCGCCGAAAAAGGCGGGCGTTCAAGCGCACCGTTAAAAACAGCACATGCACCAAGCATCAACAAACCGGCACTGAACTTTCGCATCGGCAACCTCTCATCGGGAGTATGTCCTAAAGATAACACCACCCTATCAATTTCTGAACCTCTTATCTGAACAGACAATAACCCGGAAAAAAGCTTCTTTAATTCTGCAGACAGCCAAATCTTGAACGGTTTAATCTTCGAGCAGAAAATCAATCAGATTCTGATGCTCTATTCCATGGCTGTCTTCGAATTTGTATTTATCAAGCGAAAGCACGGTTTTTCTGAAACTGTCAGGGATAAGCCGCAGAGGCCGGAATTCCCTTTCCCTTGTCGATTCAGATTCAATAAGATACGCCACCTGATAG
>JAKQKW010000440.1 GCA_029560455.1 Candidatus Rifleibacteriota bacterium | reverse complement strand
TCATCATCACCCGCAACGGCGAACACAACCAGCCGCAGACAAAATACCTTCAGTATATGGCCGCAGCATACGGAGCCGGTCTCGAAAAGCTTAACACCGCTGAAGATGAAGCTGACTTTTTGCGCTGGCAGGAACGTCTTGCAGCTACAGCCTCAGAACTGACACGCAATTTTGCTAGCCTGAACCCCGAAACCCAAAGCGAAATTCTCGCTCAATTATCCGATGACTGGCCTTTAACGAGAGATCTCAAAAGCATCGCCACCTTCGCTCACCTGCACAACTAACCCGATCAGCAACCATTTCGCATTGATACTTATTTGTGGTATCATAAATATGAACAGCAAAAATCTCAAAGTTCTCAAATCAATCTTTGCATCGCCAGTGAAAAGCAACATCAGCTGGGAAGACATAGAATCCCTATTGATTTCTCTAGGCGCATGCAGAGAAGAAGGCAATGGGTCACGTGTCAGATTTATTCTCAACGGGGTATTCGCAAGCTTTCATCGCCCGCACCCGCAAAAAGAAACCGACCGTGGAGCTGTTGTTTCAGTGCGAAAATTTCTGCTGAATACCGGGGTGAAGCCATGCTGAGTTACAAGGGGTATATAGGCCGGGTGGAATTCGATGATGCCGCTGATATTTTTCACGGCGAAATTATCGGGATTCGCGACGTTGTCACTTTTCAGGGAAAGAGTGTTTCAGAACTGCGAAAAGCCATGGAAGATTCGGTTGAAGATTATCTGGCAATGTGTGAAAAACATAACCGTGAACCCGAAAAACCGTTCTCCGGCAAACTGATTCTGCGCCTGAATTCTGAACTTCACAGAAGAGTAGCCTGCACTGCCCTCAAAGCCGGAAAAAGCATCAACAGCTGGATCACCAGCATTCTGACTGAAAAGACTTCTCAATAATTTCGGCTGTTAAATGGCGTCTTTGAGTTGCAGGATGGTTCTGACGAGAACTTCGCGGAAAGCGGTGCGCAACTGCTCGTTGAGAACCTTGAAGCCGATCAGTTCTACCGGCGCCAGGTCGTCGGTAAGAACCAGATCTGACTTTTCGGCGTCCTTGAGGCCGGGAAAAGCCCGCTGGGTAAGTTTGAACAGCGGGTGATCGATCGGCAGAGCATCGAAATTGGCTTTGAAATTGTCAAAAATCTGCCCGTCGCGTGAAACGAAAAACACGCGGTTATAGTAATCGGGGTGCGTGCAGAGCATCACCTTCGGAAACAGACCCTGCAGAGTACCGGTCAGATAGCTGACTAGATCTGGTTTTATCTGCGACCGCATGTTGACGTTGATAACCAGAACCCCGTCGTCGGAGAGATTGCGCATCAGCTGCTGAAAGAACTCTCTGGTAGCCATGTGAAACGGGTAGGTTACGTCCTGAAAGGCGTCGAGAAAGATAATGCGGTATTTTTTGTCGGTCTTCGTCAGAAAGGCCCGGCCATCATCGACGAATACTCTGGCATCGTCATCGGTCAACGCAAAGTATTTGCGGCCGGCCTCGACGATACCGGGGTCGATTTCGACGCCGTCGATCTGACTGTCAGGAAAGTATTTGCGGCAGAGCTTGGCAAAGGTGCCGGTGGCAAAACCAAGCACCAGAACCGGCACTTTCTCAGGCTTTTCGGCCGGCTTGAGAAAGTAGTGCGACAGCAGCGCCAGGTCATAACAGAGATCGGTGAGGCCCATGTCAGGTGCATACATCGACTGCACACCGAGAAAAACATGCGTTGACAGGGTTGTCACATCATCTTTGCGGTTGATCAGCAGATAATTATAGATCGACTCGGCTTCGCACAGGGGCTTTTCCCAGAATGCGAACGACGGCGAAGAAGGCGTCACTGCCAGAATCACAATAAGAAGCAGAGCAACCCCGGGCTTCGCGCCACCAAGATGGCTGCGCAGCGCATTTAACACAGCCAGCAGCGCCAGAACGCCGGCAAAAAGAAAGAAGGTGCGATTGGTGCCAAGGGTCGGAATCGTCAAAAAAGTCGGCAGAAACGTGCCGAAAATGCTGCCAAGCGTCGAGAGAGCATAGATTTCGCCGGCAATCTGGCCGTTATTATCGAGGTTGCGGGTTGCCACCTTGATCATGCATGGCGAAGTGGCGCCGAGAATGACGCATGGCACCGCAAACAGCACGGCACAGGCGAGAAAACTGCCGACCAGGATCGGATTTTCCGGAAAAAGAACGATAGCGGCACCCGAAATCGCCACGATAATGTGCTTGCCGACAATCGGAATCAGGGCCACCCAGATCGAAGCCCAGAGAATCAGCTGGTAAAGACGGCTCTCGGGGTTCTGGTGATCGGCCATGCGGCCGCCAATGAAATTTCCAAGGCTGATGGCGACGAGAATGACGCCGATGCTGATTGTCCAGGTGATCATCGACGAACCGAAATACGGTGCCATAAAGCGGCTCGAAGCGATCTCGACGCCCATTATCGACGCACCGCACATGAAGGTAGTCAAATAAAGAAAAGCGTTTCTTTTCATAATTGTCATAGCCTTTAGATATGGATTTGACCAGAATCAGCCTAATGCTTTCGCACAGGTTTTGCCAACGGAATAATAAAAATAATCGCCGGCAGTTGTCTCAGGGCATCAGGCAGGGCGGCGGCTGAGAATCATGAGGCTGTAGTCATCCTGCGGTGGCTGATTCTGGCGCCACAGGCGGTTGGCCGCCATTATGCGTTCATAGAACTGCTGGCTGTCGGCGCAATGGCTTTCTAACAGCATGTTTTTAAATTTATCATAGCCAAGTTCTTCGCCCTGATCATTTCGCGATTCAACCAGACCGTCGGTATAAAGAACGATCGAGTCGCCGGGTTCAAGATTTACCTCGCACTGATTGAACTTTGCATTTTTGAATGAGCCCAGAGCGGCACCGGGAACCGCAAGCTCTTCAATGGCTCTGCTTTTCGCCCTTACTATATAAGGGTTACAGCCGCCGGCGTTCGAGAAAATGACCTTGTGTTCAAGGCTGTCGACCATGACATACTGAAAGGTCATGATTTTTTTCTGCTTTTTACTTTTGGTGCGATAAATCAGATCATGCAGACGGTTGAGAAGTTCGGCCGGCCTTTCGAGAAGCTCGGTGGAATTGAGCATCGCAGACTTGGCCATCGCCATAATCATGGCGGCGCCGACCCCATGCCCGGCGACATCGCCAAGCACCATCACGAATTTTTCATCGTTGAGCTGAAAAGTGTCGAGATAATCGCCACCAAGATCAGCCATGGTGAGGGTTTTACAAAAAAGATCATAATGGCCGGTTTCGACCTGCTGCTTCGGAAAAAGCTGCTGCTGAACATCGCGGGCCAGACTCATTTCCTGAAGATCGGCGAGAGCGCTGTTGAATACGCGGGCCATTCTACCGAATTCATCTTTGCCGGACCACGGAATTCTGAAAGCGAAGTTGCGGCTTCTGATCGCTTCTGTGCCGGTCTGAAGCAGATTGACCGGTCTGATGAGTGTCTGCACAAAAATCAGCGTGATCCCCGCTACGAGAAGGATGTTTATCAGCATGATGCCGAAAAGCTGTCGCTTTTCAATACTGAGAAGTTTTTCAATTTCATCGACAGGAGACAGCGCAATCAAACTGTTATCGCCAATGACATTGCTGACAAACCCTGCAGATACCCAGGTCTGCCCATCGAGTTCAATCAGTTCAGCCTGCGGTTGAGGAAATGAGGTTAACCTGGCAAACAGTTCCCTTAATTTCAGTCTTTCGGTAAATGGCGCTATTTCGAGATTCTTGAGGTTCTGTCCTTGAGAATAAACAACCTTGATGCCATGAATATTTCTCTGAAAAAGAGAATGCATGCTGGTCATATAATTCCTGGCATGAACACCCTGATTGAAATGAAACATAAACAGGTAATCAGCCAGATTCTCAGGATTGAAGGAGAGAAAATGCATAAAGGTCGGGTGTTTTTCCGTTCCCATGCCGATGTGCTCAACATTTTCGAGAAGCCTGAGAAACTTATGAAAAGTCGCATGCAGTTTCGTCTGGAAAATGGCCTCGATAATGAGTTCAACTTCGGTAAGCACCTGCTCTGCGAGGCTGCTGCCATTATAAAAAGCAATAAAAGCTGACCCGCACTTGCACATGGTCTGATTGAGCTTAACCCGGTCGAGTTTACTTTTATCTGCCGTTTCGATGAATTCAAGTGACGATTCACTTGATGGAACAAGAGCTTCGATGGAAAAAGCTTTGTCTTTACCCATGAACACGACATCACTGATAGAAGGGTATGTGGTGCTCGCAACAATCATAAACTTACCTTCGACCCTGGCCATGCTCTTTCTGAAATCAAGGGTATTTTCAAGCGACAGGGTCTCATGGCGAAGTGTTTCACCCAGTTGATCTATCTGCTGAATGGCAAAATTCTTGATTTTATGGGTCGCGGCAATGAATTCACCCTCGATCTGCCGCAAAAACTTCACGGCTTCGCTGCGGCGCTCTTCAATTAGAATCTGGCGCTTCTGTTCGATATACTGTTGCCCGAGAATACCCATTATAAGCAGCGGAAAAACATTCGAACAGGTGATGATGGCAATTACGACATATCTGATACTGATACATGCATGCAGGTTTTCATGCAGAATACGGTTAAAGACAAGAGCCCAGAAAAAAGCCAGAACCACTGCAAAAAGAAGAGTGCTACGGCCAGCAGCATTTTTACCGGGTATTTTGAAAAGGCAGAAAAACAGGTCTTTGCCGACAAATCTGCCGGTATGAATCCCGGTAATATTTTTGTGAACTTCTGGAGCCACAGCAGCAAAAGTTTTTTTGAGCTGCAGAAGTTTATCAGGCGTCTGCTCGGGCATATTCGAAAAGAAAAAACCATCTTTGCCAAGAGCAATACGGCTTCCGCCCAGATTAAACTCTTTGAGAAATTCTTTTATTCCGTGGTTTTTCTTTTCTATTCCCGGCGGAAAAAGAACAATCGCCCCCGATTTTTCTTTGAAGTCGGCCCAGAAACTGCCAGCCGGGCGAAAAAATGAAAGACGGTTCAGAGACGGATTGTTTCTGAAAGTTGCCCGGCCAAAGGTTTTTGTCTGCAGATGTTCACCGAGAACCGAACGAACAAAGCTGTCGTCAGATTTGTCTAAATCAGAAAACCAGACCCTTGATGCCTCTTTAAGAATTTTTCCAACTCTGGGCCAGTTTTTATCAGAATGTTGGCTGTCGACTTTTTTGGCAACAACCTCACTGTCAGCATTCCAGATAACCCAGCGAATGTTTTCATGATGTTTTTCAGCAAGCATTTTCAGACTGCTGACAAATTTATCGACAGTTTCTGCCGAGGCAAAATGCCGGTTCAGCTCGTGACACCAGAATTCAGAATTGTCAGAACGTGACTCAAGCTGTTGAGCCGCACTGTCTGCGAGATTTCCGAATGCCCGCAGCTCGGCCTCCGCATTCTGTTCGGCAAAAAACGCGTTTATCAGCCAGAAAGCCATGACCGGCATCAGAAACCCGATAAAAATCATCGAGCTGATGAAGCGATATGATGATTTGTGAGTTTTATTCATGAGCTTTTTCCGTGTCTGATAAGAACAAAGCTGATGTCATCCTGCTGCGAAGCAGCCCAGCTGTCGAACGCTCCGAAAAGGTTTTCAAGAAAAACTTCAGGGTTCTCGTTCCATGACTTCATGGCAGCACTTTTGAAGCCATCAATGCCGAGCACTTCGCGGCTGGCATTGACGCACTCAAGAATCCCATCAGAATAGAGAAGCATGGTCTCGCCAGGCTGCATATCAACAGGCATACCAGAAAACTTTCGTTTCGCCGAAAAGCCGTATGGCAGGGAATGACATTCGAGCAATTTCACGGTTCTGCCGCCATCAGATATAATCAAGGGCGGGCAATGCCCGGCATTGAAAAAGCTTATTTCATGCCCGCAACTTATATGAACGACCTGCCCGGTCATCATGGTACTGATTTCGGCTTTTCTCAGCGTGCAGAAAGTCCGGTTCAGGCCTTCCATAAGTTTTTCCGGTTCGAGCCTGGCTGAATTGTTCAGCAGCAGAACACTCTTGGCCATGGCCATCAACAGACCGGCCTGTACGCCATGCCCGGCCACATCAGCCATCAGAACCGTCAGATTGTTTTCGGCATCGACGACAAAGTCGAAGTAATCACCGCCAAGCGTTGTCATTATGCGGGTTCTGGCAGCAATAGAGAATGGACCGAAAGCCAGAGACTGCTGCGGAAGCAGGCTTTCCTGAACGGTTCTGGCAATTTCGAGTTCCTGCAGATTTTCGAGAGAGCGATCGATAGATTTGCCCAGTTGCCCAAACTCGTTGTCGAACGGCATATCGATGCGGTATGAATAGTTTCTCTGTTTAACCATTTCAACACCGTCGGCCAGGGCATTTATCGGCAGAATCAGGTAATAACCGAGAATCTGAAAAAGACTTAGCGTCATCAACAGACTCAGGCCAGCCATGATCCAGAGATTATTTCTGAAGCGCCCGATCTCGTGATTCAGGGTTTCGCTATCGACAACAACCGCCATGAGGGCTGAATTAACGTTGGTGCCGCCCTGACCGAATATCAGATAGGTTCTGCCATCCTGACCGGTGAGTTTCTGTTGCGACGGGCCATACTGCAAAACCTTGTCAAAAAATGCCAGTAACCCTGGAAAATTCTCGGACTCAGGAAAAGATTTTCCCATATCCGGCATCGCGAAAAAGAACTGCTTTTGTTTTGCTGCGGTCGAAGCGGCAATCGCGCCGTTCAGATATTCGTAATGCATCTGCGTTTCAGGCCAGAACAATTGTATCAAATTGGTATATTCGCCTGTTTCCGACTTTCTCAATGTGTTCAGATACGACAGATAGGTTGTATTCGCCAGGGTGAACCGCATCAGTTTCTGATGGTTCTCTGAAAAACTCAGCGCAAAGCCATTTGCGATACCATCGTCAGGATTGTACTGGTCTGCGGCACTGCAGTTGAGATAGGTCAGCAGTTCCCGGGCCCCGGTTTTTCTGAGAAAATCGTCTTTGATTGTCTTTGCATAAGCGGCTTTGAGAAGGTCTTTGCCGGACGCATCAGAAAAAGCGAAGGTATCAGGGTTGAATCTGGCATTTACAGAAGCCGCAGCCGACGCAAGAAAGACCTCATCAAAGCTCTCGGCTCCGCCAGGGAAAAGGCCGGCGAAAGTCTGGTTCAGTTCGCGGGCTTTTGCGTGCAAAAAGCCTCTGAACTGATTATCGATAGAAGTCAGATACTGAAAAGCCTCGACTGCCTTTTCAGTCACAACCTGCTTTTCTTTCTGTTTCAGGTAGTCGAAGCTGACGACTGTAAAAACCAGAGCCGGAATGAAAATAATGTAGGCAAAAATGGCTACAAGCCGCGATTTTACCGAATGCAGCGGGTTCGCATGCACCATAAAATAGCAGTAGAGAATGAATGTAACCAGCGCAAAGCAGACAAAAATCCTGGCCATGAAGCGGCCGGTCGTTGCTGAAACACTTGCGAAAAGATCGCGCCGCATTACCGCCGCAGCCCACCATCTCTGATTGAGCTTCTGATAGTTAAAATAATCACCGTCAAACTCAAGTTGCTCTGCCGGCACCAGCCGGCGAAATTTGCCAAAATTCAGAAAAACCCGACTGCTCAGCGGCACAGCCTGAGGCGGAATAAGCTTCTGCTGCTGTTCATCGATGAGAATAAAATCGACACCCGGGATTCTGCCCTTCAACTGCTTCTGCAGAAAAGCAGGGCCACTCAGTCGGCCTCTGATTTTATCCGAAATATACACAAGAACCGAAAAATCATTACAGGTTGAATACCAGCCAAGAACCCTGTCACCTCTGGCATGCAGCTGAAAGCAGCCAGCAGAGGCATCGTTGAGAAAGGGTTTGGCCAGAACATCCGGGGTGGCAAACGGACCCAGAAATTGCCGAAGCAGGCGCATTTCACCGGCAAATTTTTCGTTAAAGCCGTCTTCGCCATGCTTGCCGGCGATGGTTTCCTGTCTGATATTACCGAGAAGAGCGTTCAGTTTTTTTGAAAGAAAGCTGAAGCGCGTGTCATCAGAAACCGAGGTCATCAGATTGCCGCTTTTATCCCAGAAATGAACGTAAAGGTCTCGGGAAAAAGCTTTTTAAGCATCTGTGACCGCCCGGCAAGCCAGGTTTGCGTGTTTTTCCGAGTCGCTTCTGCCGCAAAGCTTTTCTGCAGCAGCAGATGGAAAAACCTTGCATCATCTGTATATTCGCTGAATCTGAGAAGCTGTCTGCCGGCCTTGTCAAAAATTTCGCTGCGCCGGTCGGCAATTTCGAGCGCAAAAAACCTTTCCATTTCAATATAAAGAATAATGAATGGAAAGATAATCAGACAAACATAGAGCACAGCTCTCGTGATCGAGTATCCTGTGCTGTCGACAGACTTTGCAGAAACAGACATGCCCTGAGTATAAACAAAGCCACCGACAATCTCAAAACAATTTTCGGCCGGCAGAAAATTTCTGCAATGCTGAATTTCTGCAAACAATCGCACTTAAATGCCAGTGTCCCTTATCCAGACAAGATGCCCATCTTTACTCCTTCCGGACACAGATGTTGGAGTGAAAAAATTCACATGAGTTATTTCGGCCTTAGAAATCGAATCCAGTGGGTTAATGCGATTGCCCTGGCAATATCTGTGAATACTTTTTCATGTCAGGGCAGATATGTTAAACTCGAACCTGCCTGTTGCAATTATTTTCGCCTGCGAGGCAAAAAAATGTCTGAAAAAAAAGCGCTCAACCACGCCGGTTTTATAAAAATCGGACTGCTTCTGATACTGGCTGTGATTGTATTAACCGGTTTTGTCGCGATTCGCGGGTTGCAGACTTTCAGATGGGGCATGGCCGAATGCCTGCGCTGGCAGGGCGAAAGCCTCTCTGAGCGCTTTTCTGTCACCGACGAAACCAGCAGGCAGCTTGTAACCATGACTGGCGAATTCGCCCGGCAGATCGAATCAGGCGCGATTTCACCGCTGAAAGGCTTTACAGTTCTGCGAGCCTTTTACAATGGGCCACTGCTGCTGACTCTTTTACACACAAGCCTTACCCAAAGCCTGCACGCAACTGAAATGCCTGAAGGCATAGACACTTCAGAGCTTGCCGGCACCTCTCTGCGATTTTTCTTCGCCGCAAAACAGGGCAAAATAGCATTGCCGGCGCAGAAAGAAATTATCGACATGCTGATGGAAAAACGCGTCGTCGAAACCCCTTCTGCGCTTGGGCTGGCGATTCCTGAGCAGACCGAGTCTTTCAGAAAAAAGCTCAGTCAGAGCACCATGATCGATTGCCTGAAGCGCATGGGAGAAATCAGCAGCGACACGGCCGCGCTTTCCCCCGATACCATTCTCGAACCTGTTTCAGAACTCAGACAGATTATCGCCGCTCTTCAGTAAAACTGGCTCAAACTGGAGTCTGAAAAAGCACCCAGGTATAAACCGCGTAGGAAGCCAGAAGGATTATTCCCTCGAGTCTGGTAATTTTCAGACCGGTGCGCATGATCGGCAGGCAGCCCAGGCAGACGATGAACATTACCGGGCAGTCAATGTTACCCATATGCTCAGAAACCTGAAGCGGCAGAACCATACCTGCAAGGCCAAGAATGCCGAGGATATTGAAGATATTCGAGCCGACGACATTGCCAATGGCAATATCCGACTTGCCACGCATAGCTGCCACGACCGAAGTTGCCATTTCTGGCAGCGAAGTTCCGGCCGCAATCAGGGTCAGGCCGATCACTTCGTCAGAGATACCGGCAACCCTGGCTATGGCTACCGAACCATGCAGCAGCAGCTTTGAGCCGGCAATCATCGCCACAAGGCCGAAAAAAATCAGCCGCAGCTCTGCAAACAGCGTAGTAGGCTCGTCGCCTTCGCTGCTTTCTTCGGCAGAAGGCTCAGTCCTCGCCTTGTAATAACTGTAAACTGTGTAAACAATCAACAGAGAGAACAGAAGAGCCGCTTCGGGGCGGGAGATCATGCGGTCGAGTGACATGTACCACATCATGCCGGCCACGCCGATCATCACCGGCACATCACGTCTGATAACCGACCGGCTGCATGAAATCGGCTGGATCAGTGCAGCAATACCGAGTATCAGAGCGATATTGAAAATATTCGAACCGACGACGTTACCGACCGCGATACCGGGGTTGTTGTTCAGGCTGGCATCGACGCTGACGACGAATTCCGGCATCGAGGTGCCGAAAGCGACAACCGTGAGACCGATTACCAGAGACGAAACCCCCAGGCGTTTAGCCAGATTAGAGGCACCGCTTACCAGCCAGTCAGCAGCGGTCGTTAGAAGATAGAGGCCGGCACCGATCATGGCGGCAATTTCAAAATATCCGAGTTCGAGTTTAAAAAGCATGCAGTTTCCTTTTACTTTGATTCATGCGGTTAATGGCGGGCGAGCTGCAAAATTCAGCCCACCCGCCGGGCGCAAAAAGCAGATTGGGTCTAAATCAGACCGAAATACATGACCAGCCAGCCGACCACGCAGGTAACAACGGTGGTAATAACGATCTTTTTGAAGAGATCAGCCGGAGATTCGCCATTATCGAACTGATTGAGGTCGTTTTTATGATTATCCATAGATGGTTTCCTTTCAGATTACAGTCGCGACCGCCCATAGACAGGGCAGTCAGTAAAAGAGGGAAAAGTTGTGACTGTGACCGGAAAAGAAAAGTCAGCCGTCGCTGCGCGGCAGGCATAAAACCGTCAGGCCCCATTCATCGGGGTGACGTGCCTGGTCAGAGCGACGGTTCTGGCCTGGGGCCGAAGCATACCAGGCAACCGGAGGGGCAGGCAGCGGGTCGATTTCCTGGCTGGCAATAAAATTGAACTGCTGCCGGTTACCCGCGAGAAAGACCGAAATATCTCTGCTGGTTCGAGGGGCGCCAAGAATCGCTCCTTCGTGTGAAGCCTCGCCAATGGTAAGTTCGCCCACGCCGAGGCGGCAGAGAAACATTTCACCGTCAGCGTGCCAGAAACCCTGGCAAAGGCCGAGAATTAAAAAAATTACCAGCAGAATGCGTTTCATGAGTTGATTATAACATAGTTTCTGCATTTTTAGACTGCGCAGATAAGCGCACCCGGAGCAAAGGAAAAACGGCTTCAAAATGAAGCCGTTTCAACAAAAAGGTCTTGAATCTCTATATTTTGCCCGCTATTTCAGGAGGGCTGAATTCAATATAACACAAACAAATCAGACGGGCTATCGCGAAAGCATCTTGTTGCGTATCTGCAGTATTTGCAGTTAAGCTGGGCAAATCATGAAAAAAGCACCCGTATTAACAATTTATATTCTCATTCTCATGCTTTTCGGCAACTGCCTGCAGGCGGCGACAGGGCAGAACAGGCGGCAGGCGCAGCATACATCGATCACAGACTATCATATCGATGATAACTACAGGCAGCCAATACGGCTTTCAGACCAGCAGGCGGCGAGAATCGGCAGACTGATCTGGCAGAACGAATCAGGCGGAAAATATGAAGGCCTGACCGCCTGGAACGAGGGCGAAGACTTCGCATCCCTCGGAATCGGCCATTTTATCTGGTACCCGGCCGGAAAAACCGGCCCATTTGTCGAAACATTTCCGGAACTGCTGCGCTTCATCAGCCAGCAGGGTGTCAAACTGCCGGGTTTTCTCGCCAGAGCAAACGGGTGCCCCTGGTCTGACCGCAAGACTTTTATGCGGGCATTCTCAGGGCCATTGATGACTGAGCTGCGCCGTTTTCTCGCCCAGACAATAAATCATCAGGTGCGCTTTGCTGCCCTCAGACTCGAAAAAGCTCTGCCGCAAATGCTTTCTCAAAGCTCAGGCGCTGACCGCAAGCTGATAATTACAAATTTTTACCGGGTCGCTGAGCAGCCAGACGGGTTTTACGCGCTGATGGACTACGTGAACTTCAAAGGCGAAGGCACCTCAGCCGCCGAAAAATACAACGGGCATGGCTGGGGCCTGCTGCAGGTTCTGCAGGAAATGGGCAACGGCAGCCCCCTTGAAGAATTCTCGCGTGCGGCGGTCAGAGTTTTAACACGGCGTGTTGCCAACAGCCCGCCTGAACGCAATGAAAAACGCTGGCTCGCTGGCTGGTCGCGCAGGTGTCAAACTTACTCACAGCCTCAGCGTTAAGTACAAAAAACCGACCGCAAAGCTTCGGGCCTGGGTGAATCGAGTTTAAGTATTTATTGACGAGCGCCACGAACGGCACAGGCAAAATTTCGGCTGTGCATCTGCCGTAAACAGCAATTCACGACGAACAAAACCCTAGTCCTTTGTCATATATGAGTTTAAGAATAGGCGCTCATTACGTCATCCCTGCGAAGGCAGGGATCTGTGCTGTTTAAAATTAGATTCCCGCCTGTACCCTCTGGGGCATAAACGCGGGAATGACGAAGAACCCTCTAATTCTTGTGTGACAGAGGACTAGGTCGCAAAGATTTGTTTCAGATCACAGATCGCTGTCGCGGTGCAGTTCATTGAAACGCTGCTTCATGGCAGCGTCTTCGGCCGTATTCACGTAGACCAGCAGGTGGTCTTTCGGGTCGTCGAGAACTGCCCGGTCGATCA
The DNA here is from genome assembly GCA_029560455.1 of Candidatus Rifleibacteriota bacterium. The sequence continues at coordinate 963 of JAKQKW010000440.1, read as the reverse complement.
GCAGGCGCACCCGGTAAAAATCTTCGAGCAGGCTGATATCACACGAAAGCTGAATGGGCCAGCCGTAACCAGGCTGATTAACCTTGACGTTGCCGGCATTCGGGTGCGGCCAGGTTTTGACCGGCAACATGAGGTTTATGGCGTAAAGATGCGCAGGCGTGCCACCCTGAAACCGGTCGACATAGGCAGAAACAATCGGCTTATAGTTGTAATCGAGAATATCGATGCGCTTTTCGCGGTCGGCAAGACGAATAGTGGCAAAATAAGAACTGGTGCCAGGCATCGTGCGAATCTCTTTAATCTGAGGCACATAACCGGGCGCACTTGCAGAAACCCTGATGTTATGCCCCGACAGACTGCACTTTACCAGTGCGTGCGGGACCATCAGATAAATCGAATTGCGAACTTCGACATTGACCAGATATGGCCCAGCCTGGCACTGTACCGCCAGAAGCGGCCGGGAAAAAGCCAGCAGAGCAAGAAGTATAACCAGCAGGGCAAGACTGCCCAGGCTTTTAGCTATTCGGTTCTTCAAAGTGACTCCTCCATCCGCTCTACCCGATCTACGTCAAATTCTACCATAAGCATGGTTTTCGCTGCATAAAAATTAAAGCCAGATAATTGTTGTGATTTTTTTCACTTTCATATATAATTACATACAGAATCGTTGTGAATTTTTTCACTTTAGCTGACGGGCAAAATTTTCTGGCGTGGTTAGTTATTGATAGCTGCAAATCAAAAGCAGAATCGTTTGTAATAGTAGGCACGGGGAGAAGTCGGGATTGCTTTTTCGTAAGCTTGTTTTGCACAGGATGTGCTTATGCAGAACCGCGCAGGATAGAGCGGTTCTGCTGAGCGAAAACTTGATAAAAACATTCTTGGCTGGAGCACCCGGCAGCATCTATCCTGATGCCGCCGAGTATCGCTGACCTCCTGTCAGCAAAAAAGCAACCCGACTGATAG
>JAKQKW010000437.1 GCA_029560455.1 Candidatus Rifleibacteriota bacterium | reverse complement strand
CGGCCGCCACAAAATTCTTGAAAGTTTTCGTTTTGGTGGTAGACTTGGCCGGTATATAGAGATTAATTGAGTCGGCAGCTGTGGCCGATAAATTGTAAATCAGTTATAATTAAAAGTGAGGTTACTATGAACGAAAAACCATCTCAGGTTAACGTCCGAACGATAAATCGTGAAGAATTTCCCTCTGTTTATTCCAACAACCATATCATCACCTTCAATCCTTACGAATTCACGATTGAATTTAATATGGTCGACGGTCTTGTTGCGGCAGATCGAATCAACTCCAGTTCTGGCGAAATCCCCGCAAAAACCGTTGCAAAGGTAGCTATGTCTCATCGAGCAATGGAAGAGTTCGTCTCGACAGTAAACAAGGTTTTTGAAGACTATAAGAAAATGCGAGGCTAATTATGGGCAGCCAGGCACTTGATTATGCCCTCCAGAGGCAGACGCGCGGAACATTTGTCGTGCGGGGCGGCGAAAAAAACTATACAGAGCATAGCCCTTTGGCTCGTTGTAACGTGCGCTCAGAATTTCTTGTTCTTACTGACGAACATGCTCTTGTTGTAGAAAGGTCGCCGTGGACAATGAAAACCGAATTTTTAAATAATCTTCCTCTTGAACGCGGCCGAGTCGAGTTGAGCTGGCCCTTAAAAATTGAGACTGCCTTATCTGGTGACTATTTTATCACCTCGAATGATGATCTGGATGTTCGCAGCTACGGAAATACTCCAGAAGAGTCGCGACAAAATTTTTGCGAAATTTTTGAAGAGATGCTTGATCTGTATAACAATTCCAAAGAAGAAGACCTGAGTGGCGATGCGATTCGCCTGAAGGCTCTTTTTGACAAAATTATCAAATCCTGATGTCCATATCAATAGATATAATTAAAGAGAGCTTGCGGAAAAAGGGTTTTGTAGAAACTGAGGGCGGAAAACATAACAAGTGGTTTTTCTACCATAACGGGAAGCGAACCAGTGCTCATATCGTGTTTTCTCGTACCCCAAAGATGAAAAATTTCGATGACAGCTTGCTCAATTTCGCCAAGAGCGAGTTAAAGCTGAAAACCAACGGGGATGTCAAGGATTTGTGGAATTGTCCCATGAGTAGAGAGCAGTATGTCGAAAAATTGATTTCTTATGGTGTTATTGATGGTGAATAAATGGCGAAAAAAGGTGTCATCTAAAGTGTCATCCTTTTCGTTGTAATTTATGATATCTTACTAAAAAGTAAGAAGCGCATTAACAGCCGGAAACGAGCGTCGAGCGCGAGGCGGTTCCGGGTTCAAGTCCCCCCTCGAGCATGACGAAAGCCCGCTTAAATAGCGGGCTTTCGTGTTTCTGGAACTTGACTTTCCGGCTGTTTGGTGGTATGTTCGCCACGTCAGTTTTTAAGAGTTGAGGTTCAATTGCAGCAGCTTTTACGAAAACCTGAATTTTTGATCAGGCTCAAACCCGAGCTTAGAATAACCCTCCCCCAGGAAGAAATCACTTCATCCCGGGGGAGTTTTATTTTTCCGGCCTTCTGCTGTTACGTTTCCGCTGTTTTTTTGCTGTTTGTGACGATGAAAGGAATCACAAAATGCACGGCGACCAGGTTTCTGCATCATTTCGTTCTCTTGTCGAAAAGTGTCTGAAACGGGCCATGGCTCAGAATATAGCCAGTTCTGAGGCGGTTTTAAGCGGCGCAAATGGCTTTGATCGAGGAGTTGTTGCTGACCCGGCAACACCTGAAATAAGAACCGAGGTAAACCTCAAGGTTTTGCAGGAATTTCTGAAAAACTGAAAAAAGGTAAGTTTTACTCTGAAATGTTCTGTGATATGCTTGCCATATCTTAATCCCCGGGAAAACAACATGAGCGAAGAAGAACTCGAAGACATTCAGCCAAAACCTAAAAAGACTGGTGCCAAGCGTAAAAAGGTGGTTACACCTGAGATAATCGAACCCCCGCCCGTGTATGACAAAGAAGCCATGCATCGCAAAGTCATGGCTGTAATGATCGGTATTTTTCTGCTGATTCTGGCAGGGATGCTGCTGATGCAGCACCACGTAGAATTTGCCGCCTCGGGCGGCATGTAAAGAGCCCGAAAAACCGAATCGGAACAGCTGCGATGACAAAAAGCGTTCGAAGGTTGCTGATTTTTCTTGTGTGTGCGCAGATTCTCGCGCCGGCACTTTGTATTGCCGGAATTCAGCCCTGGCTTGAGCAATTCGTCAGAAATGTTGCCCTGCCCGGAGATAGCTATCCCTCTCTGGCGCTAGACATGCACCTGCGCCTGCCAGAATCGCCGGTGCATCTTTTCTGCCGGCTGCGTTTCACCGCTTCTGACAGCTATTCTCTGCTGGTTTTCGATGCCCGCGACGAAACCCCGATAATGGTTATTGCCGATCAGATGACGATGATCAACGATCCGTTTGCTGAAAAACTGACGATCATCGCGTCTTCTGGTGTTGTCTTTGAGTTGCTGCAGCAGGGTGAGCAGGTAAACGCCAATTTTTCCTTCAATCAGCCGGTCGATGGTGTCATTAAAAACCGCATCGATCTTGATTTTAAAAAGCTTTTCGCCCAGGTTGATAAAGACCTGCAGCTGCATCCGGCAGAAAATAACCTGCAGAAATTTTCAGGTCAGACCGTCAGGGGAAACCGCTGTCTGGCCACGTTCAATGCTTCTGCTCCGCTGCCTCTGCAATCTCTGCAGCTGTTCATCGCCGAAGCCGCCGAGCCGGTTCTTGAATTCAGTCTGTTGCAGGCTGGTTCTGAAGGATATCCGGTGGCAAAATTTCCGTCTGAAGGCTTGCAGCAGTCTGGCCTTGCCGCTGCTCCTGCCCAGCTCAGCGGCTTTTTTGATGCCATGGGGGTAATGACTTCGGTCCTCAAGGCGGTTTTCGCCCGGGCCGCAATTCATGAACCGTCAATTCGCGAAAAAGTCGGCGACATGCTCAAACTCGTCAGCCCCGACTGGGAAAAAATGCAGAAAACCGACGGCCAGCGCCGCGAAAAACTGCGTGAACTGTTCCCGCTGCGCTGAAATATTTATTGCCAGCTGCCCGCTTTTGCCAGATTTTCAGACATACCAGTTTTATCTGGTTTTATCCGTGTTCAGCTGTGTTCATCCGCGGTTCGATTTTCTTGCGTTTATCCGTGTTCAGGTTTTGTGGGTGCCAATGCTCTGGTTCAGCCGTTCGATGCGGCGCGCCAGCAGTCGCGACAGAAACAGTGCATAATGCGGCTTCTCTTTGATGCCTTCGACAAACTCTTTTTTTGACACCCTGATCAGTTTTGCTGCGGTAACAGCACGCACCGTGGCACTGCGCCTATTGCTCAGCAGAAAAGACATTTCGCCGAGAAAAATATCTTCGGGGCGCAGCGTCGAAACCCTTTGCCCCTGAACCAGCACCTCGAAACTGCCGGCGGAAATGTAATAGAGATAGTTGCTTGGCTCGCCTTCGTTAAAAACCGTTTCGCCCGGCTTGAATTCAACGGTTTCCAGATCCTGGAACAGGGCCGGGCTGACATTGTTTACTCCGCTCTTGTGGTTGAATTCGAAGCTTACCTGGTTGCCACGGTCGTTGTAAGTGAGGTTCGAGGTCATTTCGCGCGAAAGTGCCACGCCCCGGCCATGCAGACTCAACACCTGCTCTTCAATCGATAGAGTTTTCAGGGCCCGCCAGTCGAAACCGGCACCCTCATCGGTGATTGTGAAGCGCGATACTGCCGGTTCGATCGCATACTGCAGAAATACTTTTCTCGCGGCGATGGCAGGGTCTTCGCACTTGCGGTCGATCAGTTCGCAGATATCGTTGTTCTTTTCAAGCCAGGCGGTCTTTTCTTCATAAGAGATGCCGCAGTTGCCATGCTCGATGGCATTGATCAGCAGCTCGACGAGGACGAAGTTCAGCTGCTCGCGCAAACCTGCATCGATGCAGTTCATATTGAAAAGATAGTTGCAGATCAGATTGGTAAATACCCCGGCTTCGAGAGGGTCGTTGCGCAGCTCGAAACTCGACGAAATCTCGGCGCCGAAATCGTTGCCGATCACCCGGTGAAACAGCATGTGTCGGTTGTTGCAGATAATATTGATTACCTGCGGAAACTGCCGGCTGATACGGCCTTTATCGAGAAGGGCAATGGTGTTTACGCCCTTGAGAATGCCTGATTCACGCAGTTTGACCGGGGAATCGCACAGTCCGATCAGACCGGTGCTGAGAAGCCAGGAATCACCTCTGACCGTATCGAGCAGTCTGGAGCTGTCGATGCCGGAGTCGGCAAAGTCGATGACCGCCAGTTCCGGCATTTCAATGCGCAGAAACTCCTCAGCTTCGCCGGTTTCGGCAAGCTGAAGAGTTTCGCAGTTTTCGCCGTTCTGCTGCAGCAGTGCGACAATGTTTTCAAAACACCCGCGGTCAGAGGTAATTACCGGTATGAGAAGCAAGCGCGTTTCCTTTATTACAGGCAGAGTTCGAGAATCTGTCTTGCGACATCGGGAGTGACATCGCCATTTTCACCAAGCTTGATCATCTGATGCGATTTAAGCTGCGCCACTACTTTTTCGATGCCGGCGGCATCGATCTTGTAATCACTGAGTCTGGTCTTGACGCCGAGGGATTCGAAGAATTCACGGGTCATTCTTATGCCTTCAGCGATCTGGTGATCTTCATTCCCGGACTTCACGCCCCAGACGCGCTGTGCAAACTGCAGAAGCTTCTGCCGTTTGACTTCTTTGCGCAGGGTGAGGTTGCCTGGCAGAACGATGGCGAGGGTAACTGCGTGATCGAGGCCATAAAGAGCGGTCAACTCGTGCCCGATCATGTGCGTCGACCAGTCCTGCGGAACCCCGGCCCCGATCAGGCCATTAAGAGCCATGGTCGCGGCCCACATGATGTTGGCTCTGACATCGTAGTTTTCCGGGTCTTTGAGGGCAAGCGGACCCTCTTCGATCAGGGTCAGCAGAAGGCCTTCGGCGAAACGATCCTGCACTTTGGCGTGCGCCGGTGTCGTCAGATACTGCTCGACGATGTGAATGAACGCATCGATGACACCGTTGGCAACCTGATTGTGCGGCAATGTATAGGTTTTGAGCGGATCGAGCACCGAAAACATCGGAAAAACCAGTTTGCTGTTAAACGGCAGCTTCGCCTTCATCGAGACCCTGGTGATTACCGAACCGCTGTTCATTTCGGAGCCGGTTGCCGGCAGCGTCAATACCGACGCGAAGGGCAGGGCAGCCTTAACGCACGAACCGTAAGTCTGCAGGATTTTCCAGGGGTCGCCGTCAAAAAGTGCGGCCGCCGCCACAAACTTGGTGCCGTCGATTACCGAACCACCACCAGCCGCAAGCAGAAAATCGACACCGTTCTTTTTAACCTCTTCAACACACTTCATCAGCGTTTCGTAAGTCGGGTTCGGTTCGACGCCGCCGAATTCGAAAACTTCGCGGCCCTCGAGCGCGGCCATGATTTCGTCATAAGTGCCATTGCGCTTGATGCTGCCGCCACCGTATATCAGCATGATCTTTTTGCCGGCCGGTATCTCGCGCTTCAGTGCCCCGATTGTACCTTTGCCAAAAATGATCTTTGTCGGATTGTTAAAAGTGAAATTCTGCATTCTACGCCTCCTCTGTTTATCTCTGTCCGATCGACTTATCAGAAAATATCCATGTGCAAAGCATTGTCAAATTCATTTGTTGCGTTTCGCCTGTGCTATCGCCATCTTCGCTTCCTGATACAGATTGCGCCGCTCGCGACTGACGAGCATGTCGATATCTGCCGGCAACATGCCGATTCTCTGCCCAACCCGCTGCAGCATGGCAGTTTCTTCGGTCGACAGACGGCCGTCAGAGAGTGCTACCCTGGTGAGTTGAGTGAGAAGCTCGTTGCTGGTGGCCAGAGTGCTGGTTCGCATGACAAAGTCAACCGGATCAGCTGCCGCCTGCAATTCAGTTATGATGTTCTGCAGTTTCTGCCCCGAAACATCACGCTGTCGGGCGATGCTGTTAAGCATTTCGAGCTCTTTCGGGTCGATCTGGCCGTCAGCAAGCATCATTGCCGCGGACCATTTAACCAGTTCCAGGCCGGGCAGGCCATATTGGGAAAATGGCACCGCTGCCACTGCATCGCCCTGGCCAGGCTGCACCTGAGCCTGTCGCTGCTTTGCCGTGTTCTGCCGCAGCTGGTTCATTTTTGTGAGAACTGCACTTACCTGCGGGTCGGTTTTGTCAACGACGGCTTCGAGCACCCACTCACTGCTGCCGTCATTCATCACGGTTCCGCAGTATGGGCATTCATTTGCGGTGCCGCTCTGCTCCGGTGCTCCGCATGACGGGCATTGAGTGCTGGCCAGCGATGAGGAAACCTTCGTCTGTGCCCCGTGCTTGCGCCCGAGAACAAAGACATGTCTGAAGTTGATTGGCTTTGGCGCCGTTTCTATGCTTTTGTTCGGCGTGAGAATTGAGGGCAGACCGCTCCAGATTACTTCGACGTAGGTCTGGTCGTCGGGTTCCTTCAGCTCGATGCCTAAAAGATCGATGGCGCCAACGGCGCACGAAGTGTAAAAACGTCTGGCGCCGCTTTTATCTGGTTTATACCACTGCAGTTGCGCATCACAAAGTTCATTGCGTGCTATTTTTCGCAATGGCGCCACATTACCCTTGCGCTCAGCCTCGAGTTTTCGCCAGAACATCACCGCGACCCTGTCTTTAAGATGCTGCATGTTGAAACCCGGGTCGGCTTCGACCATATCACCAAGACCCGGAACAATACGATCCGGTCTGAATGACCATTCACAGGCCTGGGTTATACCGGCGAGCACCCAGTCGTGTTCGCCCGACCGCAGCAGCGAATTGCAGACTTCACATTTTGTCAGGCGCCCGACTTTGATGGGGTTACCGCAGTTGGGGCATTGCCCTTCGATCAGTCCTGGCTTTTTCAGGGTGCGCACGCCGGGCTTGCGCAGAAACGACCAGACCTCGGCGAAATTTTCCGGGGAGCGTGAGCCATTGAGCATTTTGCCGGTCTTTTCGTCTTTGCGGTAATTGATCGCCTGCGCGTCGATACGCAGGTGGATAACGTCGAAATTTTTGTCAGACTGAAATTTTACCGGCTTCGCGCTCAGAATTTTCAGGCCTTCCATGTGGTCGATGATGCCCTTTTCTTTCATTTCATCGAGTTGAATGCTGAACTGTTCGAATACTCCGTCAGAAAGAAAATACTGGGCATCGGCCAGATTGCGGTCTGACCAGGCCTTCTGAATAATTTCGAAAGCCTTTTCGGCGCGTTTTCTGAACAGATTGTCGTCAAAGTCGGGGTCACGCTTTTTCAGCTCGGTCAGGGCAACTGCGGCCTGACTGTCGGGTGCGACCCGCATGCCTTTAATGATTGTGTGGTCGACCCAGGCGTCGTTGCCCTTGTGGTAGCCTTTGACCACCACAAAAACCACTACTATAGTCACTGGTATGCCGACCGCCGGGTAGTGAATGATCAGCCGGATGAGAAGAAAGATCAGGTCAAGCTCACCGCCGCCGCCGCCACTGCTGCGCCGGCCGCTGCTTGAACCGCCACCGCCAGAATAATTATGACCGCCGCCGGCCCGCGCGTCTGCCGTCTCGCTGATCAGCAGAAAAAAGCCGATCAGCAGCAGAAGAAAAAGAGAAAAGAAGGTGACTTCCCGTAATCTTTTTTTGTCGGGCATGCTTGCTCCTCATTCATGTCTGTCTGATAGTTTATTACAAGACCACCCATGTTGTCATATATTTGTGCAGATATTCATAGCAGGCTTGCCATGCCGGTTGTCGCATTTAAGTCAGTAGTTTACCCACCATTCACGATTTTATGCACGGAACGTATACGGCGGCAACCTCGTCTGTGGCCACTTAAATCTCCTATTATTAACACAATGACGATTTTGAACTGCTGATTTCATTTTTTTTG
>JAKQKW010000368.1 GCA_029560455.1 Candidatus Rifleibacteriota bacterium | reverse complement strand
GAAACAGGTTGTCAGGCCTGTATTTAAAGATCATTTTTTTAAATGGCCATTTGACAGTGCACCCGAAGCTGTTCAGTGGTATCAGATTCTCGGAGATTCGACATTTGCCGGCGCCAGAGCGCGCACTTCGAAGGTTGATTTCACTCCGGTGCGACGGCGCCCGTGCCGTAATGCGGTTTTGAGCCTGACGGTTCTCTGTGATGGCCGTGTTTCAGCATGCCCATACGATTTTGATGGCAGAATGATTATTGGCGATCTTAAGCAGAACAGCCTCAAAGATATCTGGAGCTCTGATTTCGCAAAGCAGTTCAGGCAAAACCACCTTAAACTGAAATTCGAGTCTGAAGCAACCTGTTCAAGGTGCACCGACTGGTATCACCCGGTCTAACGCGGGCTCTGTTCAGTAATTCTCGGTGAGTTATAAAACATTGATCAATAAATGATTTTGTTTAACGGCTTATTCTTCTTAAGGGTCAGCTTCGGCCTATCAGCCGGGTTGCTTTTTCTTCAGCGATTCGCTTCGCTCACAAGCTTACGAAAAAGCAATCCCGTCTTCTCGCCTTCGCAATTTTGATATTGAAGATTGGATTTTTGACCGAGAATTGCTGGGCCCGCTGCTGGCAGGGGTTGAAAAGCGATGGCGTAGGTGTGTTAAAATGATGGCATGGGAGGTAAAATATGACTGAGCATCGTACCTGTGTTCCATGCAGTTCTGATATGGAGCCTCTGACCCGTGAGGCGTGCGAAACATATTTAACTGGTCTGCCGGAATGGCAGCTCGATTCTGAAGCGAGAGAGATTACCCGCAAATTTGTCTTCAAGGACTTTGCCGAAGCCATGAGCTTTGCTGTTAAAGTCGGCAGGCTGGCTGACGAAATGGGCCATCACCCGGTTCTGACGATTGGCTGGGGTTTTTGCAAGGTAAAATTTAAAACCTCAAAAATCAACGGCCTGCATAAAAATGACTTTGTCATGGCTGCGCATGTGAATCGTCTCTGAAAAGCAGCAAATAAAAAAGGCGTCGATTACTCGACGCCTTTTTTGTTACGGGTTATTACTTTTTGTCGGTGCAGGCTTTTTCGCAGGTATCTTTGCAATCAGCCTTGGCTTTGTCAGCACAGGCTTCGTGTTTGTCAGAGCAAGCTTTGCCGGTCTTTTTGCAGCATTTGTCGCCCTTGTTGCTGCAGCATTCGGTTTTTGCCTTGTCTGTGCAGGCTTTTTCGCAGGCATCTTTGCAATCAGCTTTGGCTTTGTCGGCACAGGCTTCTTTGCAGTTCATGTGTTTGTGGTGGCGGTGTTTTCTGCTGCGCTTGTTGTAGCGTGACCAGGGTTTCTTGTCGCCACAGGCTTTTTTGCATTTTTCTTTGCATTCTGCCTTGTTCAGGCCCTTGCATTCTTCTTTGCAGAGACCCTTGCAGGTATCTTTGCACATTTCTTTGCATTTGTCTTCGCAGGCCTTTTTGACTTCGTCACATTTTTTGTGTTTGCTGCAATCAGATTTGCAGACGTGTTTGCCGTGCTTTTTGTGCTTGCGGCCATGCTTGTTATAGCGTGACCAGGGTTTTTTGCCGTCTTTTTTATCGGCCTTTTCAACTTTAGCCGGTTCGTCAGCCTTTTTAACTTCGGTTTCGGTCTGTTTGCCCTGGGCAACGCTTTCGAGATACTGTTCCCATTCGGCTTTCTTTTCGGCGAAAGTCAGATTGAGAAGGTCGAGATTCTGCCGATCTTCGACAGTCGGGTTGCTCTTGGTTACCAGCGCCATAATCTGCTGACGCAGTGACTGCATCTGAGAAACGTGGTCGAGCCAGGCTTCATTGCTGACAGCGCCAATGGTGCCTGCGAATGCCGGCACTGCGAAACAGAAACCAAGAAGAAGTACGAGAAATTTCTTCATATTGCCTCCAATGGTAAATTTAACTTGAGTATTTTACTTTAATTCAAAGCAAATTGCAAAAGTCAGGTTATTTTGTTGCGGCGTTTTCGCCGGTGCGGAAGCTGATAAAGTGCATTTCACCTTTTTTCAGCTCGATTGCTTCAAGATTGAGCTTGAAGGGGAACTTTTCGAGGTCGAGCACCGGGTTGATCTTTTTGATGATCATACCAACGAATGATCTTGGCATGGTCATGCGGTTGACTTTCATCTTTTTGGCATGAAACCAGATTTCTTTGCCAGCTTTGATCGAAAGATGCCCGTTTGCCCAGAATTCAACCTTAACCAGTCCATATTTGGTCGACCCTGACAGGGCCATATTGCCCGGGGTCAATTCGATGCGGGGCTTGTCGACCTTGATTGATTTGCTTTTGGCTTCGAGGAAAGCGTTGAGGTCAGATTCGAGAATGCTGACATCCATGTTGATGTTGCTCATCGAGACCGGGTCGATCTTTTCTTCTTCGAGCAGTTTGCGGGTGTCGAGCTGCACATCTTCGAAGTCGATATCGGCGCGGTTCAGGGTCAGATTATCAACGCTGCCGCGCGATGTGAAAACCTCAATCTTTTTGAAGCGGCCGCGGGCCGTGTGTTCATCGTCGATCGGCGTCAATTCGATGGTAAGGGTCGCCGGATTTTCGAGAATTTTATTCATCGAAGAGATCAGCCTGCTTCTGATAATTGAAGGATCAGAAGCGATTCTGGCGGTAATTTCGGGGTCGGGAGTGTACGAGGCATTATCGGCAAAAAGCGGAGCAAGAACGCCGAACACCATGACTATAAGCAGCGTTGAAAAAAATCGGCGCGGTTTTGGCATAAACTTCCTTTACTCAAAAAGGTTACTGTCAGATATTCTAACTGTTTTCAGAATGGTTTTCCAGCAATTCCATACACAATTGCCATCATACCGTTCAACGGTTCGACCGGCCAGAAAGTTTTTCATGACATGATCGCGCATGGTTGTGTCTGTGGTTGCAACCGAATAAATTTTTTCGGCGGCAATCGGCTGCTTCGAGATCAGCATTTCGCGTAACTGCCCGCCCAGAACCGAAAAATCACAACCCGAAAAAGCCAGTGCCGACATGCCATGCTCTTTTACCAGTAATTCTGCAAGGCTTTGCAGTTCGGCGCCTGAAAGTCTGAAACGTTGAACCCGGTCATTCGGCATGCAGGTCAGCAATTGCGCCGTTGTGACGACGTTATCAGGCAAATGCCTGAAATCAGGGGGAAGGGTAATCGCAATGTCGGTGCTGGCGCTAAGTCTGATGATGTGGGCGTGAGCCTGCGGGTTAAATCTTCTGGCGCTGGTTGAAGAGCCCGAGGTCGTTGGGATAACTCTGAGAGTTTCAAAAAGACCTGGCTTTAAGGCCTGTATTGCATCTCGATGCCAGTGCCTGGCATTGATCGAGCTTGTTTTAGCGAGTGGCAGCATGCGCAGGGTCAATCTCGGGAACCCATGGGTTTTGCGGATAATATTGAGCATCGGCAAAAACCGGTTGCCGGGCGCAAAGGTCATCATGAAAACATTTTCGCTGCGGGTCGGGTTGTAATTCGAGAGGGGCGTCTGCTGGCCAGACATTGGAACCTGAATCAGGAAATGAATTCCGGGGCGGCGCCTGAATTCACCGGCAATGCGCTCAAACATGGCAAAATCGCCATAAACGGTCGAGATGCTGAAGCTTTCAGGCCCTAAGCCGGGATTGAGCCGGTTGAGGGCTCTGACCGGGTCGTCGATCGTATCGGTTCCGAAGACCATCGACTGCAGGTTCCGGCACAATTCAGGTTCGATAAAATTGAAAAACCAGAAGTCGATGCCATCGAATTTTTGTTGCATGAAGGGCTTGAACATCGGGCTTTTATCTTCGGAATCAAGATTGGTGAATAATCTCTGCCGAAAACCCCGGTTTATCACATTACTGTTGAGAACTTCGATGTCAGCCGCACTTACGGCAGTGACCGACGGATTGCATCTGGCGATTAAATCTCTTTCGAGCTGGCCCTGGGTAAAGTAGCTTAACGGCACGAAAAAATCTGAATCGTTGCCAATTGCATAAACAATCGAGGTCTTTGACCGGTCGCGTTTGAAAGAGTCGATTGTATCAGGGATTTTCCATGCTGCTGATTCATGAAACTGCAGATCGGGCATGAGTTCTGAGAGTTGGCCCTGAAAGTTGCCCGGGAAAAAAATCTGAACCGGTTTAAACACCTCTGCCGATGCAGACTTTACCAGGAGCAGAACAGTAATGCCGACTGCCAGCAGAAGTCGTAAACGAAACTGCGACAAAAGACCGGAGCTTTTACAGTTTTCGCTATTGATAAGCATTTTTAATCATTGATTCTTTTCACAATGTAAAAGCCGACAAAGGCGAAAATGATGTTCTGGGCCCAGGCGGCGAGCATTGGCGGTAGAAAACCTGATTTGCCGAGGGCAGTGAACAGACTCATCATGACGTAATAGATGAAAATGATGAGAATCGAAACCCCGAAACCGATAAAGGCGCCGCTGCGGCTGTTGGTGAGCCCGAAACTGGCACCGATGATGGCGAAGAAAAAACTGGCGAATGGCAGCGAGGTCTTCATGGCCAGACCGACCCGCATTTCAGTGGTGTCCATGAATTGAGTGCGCTCATAAGCTTCGATTCTACCCTTGAGTTCAGAGTAGCTCATTTCATTTGGCTTTTTGCTTTGTCTGGCGAAGTCTTCGGGGCTTTCTTCGATTGTGGTTATTCGCATTTCGGGGCGGGTTGCAGGTGCTGCCAGCCCGTCTGTTTCAGAGTAAGACTGTTCGATTACCGATTTGAGAACCCATGCCGAGCCATCCCATTCGGCGGTGCCCGCAGAAATGCGTTTTTCAAGCACACCTTTGTCATCATAATATTCAAGCAGAACTTTTTCCATCAGGCCGCGTTTTTCGTAGACCTTGCGGGCATAGGCAAAGGCCCCGTCCGAAGTTCGCATTACTGAATTTTCAGATGCCTCTGGCTCGACAAGCCGCATGATTTCGAGCCGCCTGATGTTTCTGGCTTCCTGGTTTGCGGTCGGAACGACAAGTTCGTTGAACACGAAACTGAAGAGAGTGACCATCAGAGCAAAGATAACCACTGGCACAAGAATTCTGAAAAAATTGGTGCCCCCAGCCCTGAGAGCAGTTGTCTCGGAGTCTTTCGACATGCGGCCGAACACGAGAAGGTTTGCCAGCAATACTGACATCGGGAAGGTGAAAATCATATCCTGGGGCAGGCGGTTGAGAAACCAGCGCCCCATGACGCTCATCGGAATATTTTCGTTAACAATGCTTTGCAGAGTCGACATCAGGGGATCGATGGCGATAATGGTAACAAAAAGGAAAAAACCAAAAAGGAACGGCCCGATCAGCTGAGTGAATATGTATCTGTCGAGAATTCGGATCATTATTATGAGTTTAACTCTGGCGGTTTTAAATTTTTGAGGCAGATGGTATTATGACTCTCAATTTACCATATTTCAACCTTCGATGAGAAAGGAAACAGAAAATTGAAGATAGCCATGATTGGAACAGGTTACGTCGGATTAGTTACCGGCACCTGTTTTGCTGAATCTGGAAACGATGTTGTCTGCGTCGATACAAACGAAAAAAAGATCAATGACCTGAAAAATGGCATTATTCCGATATATGAGCCCGGCCTTGATTCTCTGGTCAAAAGAAATGTTGAAGAAGAGAGACTTTCGTTTACCACCAATCTTGAAGAGGCCGTAAAAAAGTCACTTCTGCTTTTTATCGCGGTCGGAACCCCGCCAGGCGAAGATGGCTCAGCCGATCTGCAGCATGTTCTTGCCGTTGCCCGTGGTATTGGCTGTTGCATGACTGAATTCAAGATCATTGTCGACAAGTCGACAGTTCCGGTTGGCACTGGCGCCAGGGTGCGCGCAACCATTCAGGCAGAACTCGACCGCCGCGACGAAAATATTCCCTTTGACGTGGTCAGCAACCCTGAATTTCTCAAAGAGGGTAATGCCATCGACGATTTTATGAAGCCTGACCGCGTGGTTATCGGCTGCGAAGATGTGCGCACCGGTGAGTTGATGAAGGAGCTTTATTCGCCTTTTGTTAGAACCGGCAAGCCGATTCTCACCATGGATATCGCTTCTGCCGAAATGACTAAATACGCGGCCAATGCGATGCTGGCGACTAAAATTTCATTTATGAACGATATTGCCAACCTCTGCGAAAAGCTTGGTGTCGATATTTCGCAGGTGCGACAGGGGATCGGCTCAGACAGCCGCATTGGCTACCCGTTTATTTTTCCGGGGGCCGGCTACGGCGGTTCATGTTTTCCGAAAGATGTTCAGGCGCTTGTGAAAATGGGCGAACAGAACAATTATCATCTGCAGATTCTTGAAGCGGTCGAAGCGGTTAACGAGCGCCAGAAAAAGGTTCTTTTCAATAAGCTCAAAGCAAGATTTGGCGCAGAACTGAAGAACAAGACAATTGCGGTATGGGGTCTGGCATTCAAGCCCAATACCGACGACATGCGCGAGGCGCCGTCGATCGTTTTGATCGAAAACCTGCTGGCCGAAGGCGCCAAAGTCAAGGCTTACGACCCCGAAGCGATGAAAGAGGCCCACAAGGTGTTTGGCGATCGCATCGCTTATGGCAAAAAGGTCTATGAGATTCTCGACGGGGCTGACGCACTCGTGATTGTAACTGAATGGAACGAGTTCAGGCGCCCTGATTTTGATAAGATCAAGACCCTGCTTAAGCAGCCGGTCATTTTTGACGGGCGCAATCTTTTTGAGCCGAAAAAAATGGCTCAACTCGGATTTGAATATGAAGGGATCGGGAGAAAGCAATGAAACTGGTACTTCCTGTAGCAGGCAAAGGCACACGATTAAGACCACACACATTTACCAAGCCCAAATCTCTGGTTCGTGTTGCTGGTAAAACCGTTTTGCAGCACGTAATCGACGGGCTGAAAAAACTTAAAATCGATGAATACATCATCATAACTGATGAAAATGGCCATATAATTCAGCGGTATGTCGAAAAGCATTACCCTGAGTTGAAGGCCACCTACATTCAGCAGACCGAGCTTCTCGGTCCGGCGCATGCCGTTTCTCTGGCTGCTCCGCGTATCAACGAGGGCGATGATGTTCTTGTTGTGTTCAACGACACGCTGTTTGTAACTGATCTGAGCCGCATTCCGATTCTCTGCCAGGGGCTCGACGGTTTGATTTATTCAAAAGAAGTCGAAGATCCGAAGCGTTTCGGGGTTAACGTCATGAAAGACAATATCATCGTCGACATGGTAGAAAAACCCGATACACCGGTAAGCAACCTGGCTCAGGTCGGTATGTACTATCTCAAAGATGGCCGGCGCTTCATGAACTACATTCAGCGCAGCATTCAGCAGAATCTGCGCGTCAAGGGTGAATTCTACCTGCCTGAGGTTTTCAAACTGATGATCGCCGATGGCATGAAGCTCGGCGCTCCCGAGATCGAACAGTGGCTCGACTGCGGTAAGCCCGAAACACTGCTTCAGACAAACAAGGTTCTGCTTGAGCGGGCTCAGGGCAACCACATCTGTATCGAGGGCTGCGTTATTATTCCACCCGTATCGATTCACCCGAGTGCTGAGGTAAGGCACAGCGTTATCGGTCCATACGTGTCGATTGCCAAAAATTGCAAAATTCACGATTCGATTATCAGAAACTCGGTTATAAATCCATACTCGGTGTTGCGAAATACCATGCTTGACGAATCTCTGATCGGCGATGCGGTAGAACTGTCAGGACAACTGCAGAGATTGAACATCGGCGACAACAGCGTTATCGATCTGAGCGGGCGAAACTGAGACAAAAAAGGAGAACCGATGCTGGACGGCAAATCAATTCTGATAACCGGTGGAACCGGATCTTTCGGTAAAGCCTTTGTTAAAAAAGTTCTGCGCGACCACAAACCGCACAAGATCATTGTTTACTCA
>JAKQKW010000347.1 GCA_029560455.1 Candidatus Rifleibacteriota bacterium | reverse complement strand
GTGGCTGGCAGGGCACTTGAGGTTGGCGCAGTAGGTTATTACCAGTGACTCTTTGTTGGGAAGGACTTTAGCGATTTCTTCGGCTTTAGATTCCGCATTGAGTGACTGGGCACCCGGGATTCTTCTGCCATCATCATATTTGCCAGCTCTGGCATCGAGAATGGTGAGGGGAACGCCGCTGCTGATAAGGGTCTTGAGGCCGAGAGTGTTAACTGTAGCCGGGGCGTCGCCAGATTCTTTTACAGGTTCTTTGGCAGCGGCTTCAGTGGATTTGTGCTCGTGCTTGTCAGAGGCGCAGACGCCATCAGGGCATGAATCATCGGCTTTTACTTCAGTTTTAACTTCGGTAGCTGCCTTGACTTCGGTGCCATGGTCATGTTCACAGCTTGCGCAGCCAGCGCCTGCATAAAGGTTGATGCCGAAGGTGGCGGTTAAAATCACTGCGAGCAGAAAAAACTTAATTTTCATACTTATCTCCTTATTGATATCAATTTAGTAACATCTAATTTGATATTACACCAAATTAGTTTAATGTCAAACTAATTTTTCCCCAGCAAAAATTTAAGCGGCACATGCAGTCTTCTGGCCCAGGCTGCTTCGCTGTGGGTCGCCTCTGCATCGAAGAAGCCGAAAAGGTTTTTGTCTTCTTCATAACCTTTGGTTTTGAGTAGTTCAACCATTTCGAAAAAGCTCTCTGCAATAGGTGGTTCGAATTCGCCGGTATCGAGATAGATACGCGAATCCAGTGGCAATTTTGCAGCTTTGCGTATCTGGGTGAAAATTTTGCCGTCAGTTTTCTGAAAAGCACTCGAAAGACAGCCGGCGAGAGCAAATACGTCGCTGTATGCGAGAAGCATCTGCAGCGACATCAGACCGCCCATTGAAGAACCCATCACCGCATTGTCGTGCCGGTTCGAAGATACGTTGAAGCGGCTTTCAACAAAAGGCTTCACTTCTTTAACCACGAACTCGGCATAGGCTTTGCCTTCTGGAGTAAACAGGTTCAATTCTTTCATTCTGTCGGGAGAATTGGGAATTCCTACCACTATGCATGGCCTTATTTCTTTTTGGGCAAGCATTTCTGAGATGGTTTCGTCAACTTTCCAGTCGACACCTGCAAACGCTGTTGCAGGCTCAAAAAGGTTCTGACTGTCATGCATATAAATAACTGAGCAGGGCCTGCCTTTTTCCGAATAGCTATCCGGCAGCCAGATCTGTATCGGTCTGTGGTATTTGAGTTTTTTGCAGGCAAGGCCGTTGTAGCTCATCAGGCGTCCTTTGACCGGGTCTGACTCGAGAACCTGCCGATCGAGCCAGTCATGGATAGTGAGGTTGATTTTTTTGCTGCGGCTGGCTTTAACCACAACATTTTCGGGTGGCACAACCTTCTTGTCGCATATCGCCTGAGTTTTCCAGTCGCCACGGGTCAATTTGAACTCGACGATGCTGTTTTTTTCTGCAGCGATGGCAAGAGAGTAACCGCCATCGGGGTTGCGCGGCAGCTTGAGCCCCGCCGGGTCCCAACTGCCGAGTTCTTCAATGTTGCCGGTTATGTAAAGACTGTCACCAGCGGGAAATTTGCCTTTAACCTTGATGTTTATGTCGATTGATACGTGATTTGAATGTGCTTTTGTTTTTGCCTGCATACATTTTCCTTATAAAAATAAAACCGCCCGGTTTACCCGGGCGGCAGTTGATCACAAAGCTCCTGCCATCAGCTCGGCAACCTTGCGGTTGAACCCGGCCGGATCCGGCAGTTGCCCGCCTTCAGCGAGAAGTGCCTGACCAAACAGCAGTTCGGCATATTCTTCAAGTCGTGGGTTTTTATTGTCTCGGGCAAACAGTTCGTGCATCTTGCTCAGCAGCGGGTGCCCGGGGT
Source organism: Candidatus Rifleibacteriota bacterium (assembly GCA_029560455.1). The sequence continues at coordinate 11,083 of JAKQKW010000347.1, read as the reverse complement.
TAAGCTCAAGGGTGCGCTTAACCTGTGGCACATCTTTGCCCGAAGCACGCAACAGCGCTTCAAGGTGCGGGGTCATTTCGCCTTCTTCGCTGACCAGGCAGGCAGCAGAAGTACTCATGCGACCAGAAAGCTTAACGGCTTTGATGTGCTTGTCGAGCTTTTTCTGAATCAGTTCGAGCAGAGATTTCCATTCTTCTTCCTTCTGCTTAAGGGTCTCAGTAGTCTTTTTGCGTTCTTCTTCAGAGCCGAGTTCAAGGGCGCCGCGGGCCGCAGATTTGATTTTCTTCGTCTTGTATTCATTGCAGTATTGTACCCATACTTCATCAACGGGGTCGGTCAGCAGCAGAACTTCATAGCCTTTGTCTCTGAAAGCTTCAAGATGGGGGCTGTTTTCGATCACTTCGCGTGATTCACCGGTCAGATAAAAGATCTTGTCCTGTTCAGGCTTCATGCGTTCAAGATACTCGGCCATGGTGTAGTAATCGCTGCTCGAAGCGGTGCTCTGAAACAGGCAGCAGTCGAAAAGTTTCTCACTGTTGCCCGGTTCTTTGAACAGGCCTTCTTTGATTACGGCGCCAAACTGTTTCCAGAAGGCGATATATTTTTCGCGGTCGTCGGCAAGCATTTTCTTGAGTGCATCGAGAACCTTGCGGGTAACGGTTTTGCGAATCGTCTGAATCTGACGGTCATGCTGCAGAATCTCTCGCGAAATGTTGAGCGAGAGGTTTTCTGAATCGACGACGCCCTTGACGAACCGCAGATAGTCAGGAATCAGGTCTTCGCAGTCGTTCATGATGAAAACGCGTTTAACATAGAGGTTGATACCGCGTTTTGAATTGGGCATGAACAGGTCAAATCCGGGTTTTTCAGGGATGAAAAGCAGGGCATTGAATTCGTTTGAGGTGCCCTCGGCTTTGAAAGACAGCCATTTTAGGGGGCTGTTCCAGTCGTGGCTGATGTGCTTGTAGAATTCGCGGTATTCTTCTTCGGTTACTTCTTTTTCTGGTCTCAGCCAGATTGCCTTCATCGAGTTGAGGGTTTCATCTTCGATAACCGTCTGCTCTTTGGCGCCCTCTTTGGGCTTGCCGTTTTCATCGCGTTCGATGCTGGTGCGTTCGATCTGCATTTTGATCGGGTAACCGACGAAGTCAGAATACTTTTTGACGACCTGGCGCAGCACCCACTCCTGAGTGAAATCCTGAAAGTCTTCGTCGTCTTTGTCTTCGGGCTTGAGGTGCAGAGTGATCGTTGTGCCGCAGTTTTCGCGGCTGCTTTCTGCGATTGTATAGCTGCCTTCGCCATTCGAAGACCAAAGCCATGCTTCGTTTTCGCCGGCCTTGCGGCTGATCAGTTCAACCTTGTCGGCGACCATGAAGCTTGAATAAAAGCCGACGCCGAACTGGCCAATCAGTTCCGGGGCACTTTCTTTCTTTTCGGCTGCTTTTTTAAGCATGTCTGAAAATTCGGCGGTGCCCGATTTGGCGATCGTACCGATATAATTGATGATTTCTTCGCGAGTCATGCCGATGCCATTGTCTGCAATGGTAAGGGTGCGGTTTTTATCATCGGTCGACAGTCTTATATGCAGATCATCGGTAAGTTTGCGAAGATTTTCGTTGGTCAGCGAAGCGAATCTGAGCTTGTCGAGTGCGTCAGAAGCGTTAGAAATCAGTTCGCGCAGGAAGATTTCCTTGTGCGAATAGACTGAATGAATCATCAGGTCAAGAAGTTGACGGGCCTCGGTTTTGAATTCATGCGTTGTTGAACTGGTCATTGTCTATGAACTCCTTTCGCAATTTAGTTTAAATTTCAGGCAGATATTTAAGCAAGAAATGCTTAAAAGTGCAATACCTGTCATGCGGCAATAAAAACTGCCGCGTGAAAAGGGTTTGTTAAAAGTTCTGCTTCTGGTTTTAGCTGCGCCGACGTGGGCCACGCTGGCCGCCGCGCTCGCCGCCGCGTTGTCCACCGCGCTGACCACCGCGTTCGCCGCCATACGATCGGTGACGTTCCTGATCAGGCTTTCGGGTTGAAGCATTTGAGGCCGGGATTGCGACAGACTCGTGATCGATGCCGCGGCCGATTCTGATCAGCTGCTGATGGAATGAGTCTATGAGCATCAGCAGCATCTCTTCGCCGTGCTCATGGTCGTTAAGCTCTGTCAACAGGCCGTGGTAGCGTTTCATTCGTTCCTTGACCGCTGTCGAGGCATCCCTGAGACTGCCTTCGAGGTGGGCAGCCAGTTTTTCAGAAAGGCGCTGTCTGACGTGTTCTTCGGTTGGCAGCGGTCGTTCTTCGAGTGAAATACCGGCTCTTTTGGCGAATTTCTTGAGATCGACGGCTTCGATCTGGCTGACCAGGCTTATGGCGACACCGCGATTACCGGCTCTGGCGGTTCGGCCAGCCCGGTGAATATACTGGTCGGTATCTTTGTGCATATCATAAATGAAAACGTATTCGAGATTGCTTATGTCTATGCCTCTGGCTGCGATGTCTGTCGCAACCAGAAATCTGAGAGTTTTCTGTTTGAGCTTTGCCATGACCAGTTCGCGGGCATTCTGACTGAGATCGCCGCTGATCTGATCAGCGTCATAACCGAAACGTTTGAGAATTGCAGCCACGTATTCGACTTCGTTGCGGGTATTGCAGAAAATGATCGCGTTGTCAGGGTCTTCGAGCTCGATAATACGCATCAGAGCACGGTCTTTCTGCATCGGATCCGCGACATAAAAAATGTGGTCCATTTCAGAGACATGAACGCCGTCGCCACTGAAGGTCAGAAAGTCAGGGTTGTGCAGGAACTGGCCTGCCAGCCTTTTGACGCTGTCAGGCATGGTTGCCGAAAACATGGCCGAGCAACGGCGCGTTGGCAGAAATTCGCCGATTCTGACCATATCACGATAGAAGCCCATCGACAGCATTTCGTCGGCTTCATCAAATACGAGATACTTGAGGGTTTTAAGATTGAGTGTGCCCTTGATCAGATGGTCGAGAAGGCGACCTGGCGTACCTATGATAAGATTGACACCGTTTCTGAAGGCTTCAAGCTGAGGTCTATACGAGGTTCCGCCATAGACGGCGACGGCACTGATCTGCATTTCGGTAGTAAGCAACTGAAATTCGTTGTAAACCTGCTGTGCCAGTTCGCGGGTCGGCACGAGAATCAGGGCCTGGCAGCCTTTGGGGGCATTCTTGAGGCGTTCGCATAATGGCAGCAGAAATGCGGCGGTTTTACCGCTTCCGGTTCTCGACTGAACAATCACATCGCGGTTAGCAAGCAGATAGGGCGAAACGCCAGCCTGTACCGGCATCAGTTCTTTCCATCCCCGGCGACTGACGGCGGCCTGCAATTCCTGACTGAAATCCTGGATTGCGGAGGGGGGGAGTACTTCAACAAAGTTTCCCGGAGTTTCGTGCTGTAGCTGTTCGTTTGGTTCTGTTGCCAGTTCCTGGGTCATTTTTCTTACCTTTCATCTTCTTCTTGATTAATTGCAATTATTTTATGCGTAGCCGGGCCAGCTGTCCAGATATAAAATATGTGGGGCAGATTTACCGCATAGAAAAAATAAATTTTCCCGATATGCCTGTGGCAAAATTACCTCTAAATTCCAGACATGGCTTGTGATTATTTTATAAAATGCTTCTGTAGAGAGTTTTAATGTGAATTGTTATTGTGGCATTAAATTTGCTAGTTAGTTAAACAGGTAGAGTTAAAGGCAATTCTTCAGCTCTGCTTCATGGTATCGCCTGGTAATCTGGCCTGGCGTCTCTCCAATAATGCCAGATACAAGGCTGTTAACCTGTTGCTGCAGTATATGAGATTACACACGCTGCCCTGGAAGGTTGGGTTAAAAGGAGCTGAGAATACAGCACCCCGGGAAACCGGGGCCTTTTTTTTGCGTATACAAAAGCTTTTTGAACAAAATGTTCTCCAGGGCACTTCGAGTGTCTGGCCTGGCTGGTGGAGCTGATGCGGGACTGATTTTTCGCCGCGCCCGAAAATTCACCGTTTTTTATTTGTTTTCACCGGTTACTGCGTCGGACTTGCTGTCAGAAACGCCTTCTTCGTCTGCGTTTTCTTCGGTTACCAGCATGGCCTCAAGTGGATTTGGGGCCTCTAAATCTGTTGTTTCATCCTGATCGGTTTTCTGCTCTGGTTTTATAAAGAAAAAAACTACCAGAAAAAGAATCAGAAAAAAGATATCGCCGGCATACTTGACCCAGACCGGTGCTTCGATTCCGCTCAAGGGCGAAGCCCTCCTTTGATGCGGTTGAACGACTTTAGCCATCTTTTTAACTTTGTCATCAGCTCATCAACTGTTGCATCGATTAATCGGGCCGCTTTTTCGGGCGAGAAATCAGGTTGTCCCTGACCTGCGTGGTCAATAATAACTTCGCCCGGCGGCGGGTACATCCAGATGCCTTCGTCTGGTATATAGTCATCATTGTCTGACTGATAGTTTTCTTTTTTGACCAGCTCAGGGCAAAAGCTGAGAATGGCTGCAGTTTCTTCGACAGCTGCGTGTCCACCAGGTTTGCAACCATAGATCCTGTCTACGAAGTGTTCTGAGATAAGCCACCAGTTAATTACTGCGAGTCCTGTGGGTCGCACGCGCGAAAGCTTTCTGACGACTTTCCTGAGTGCATCCCGGTTGCCGCCGTGCCCATTAACGATGATAATTGTTTTAAAGCCCTGTAATCTAAAGGTGTCGATAATTTTTTCGACAAAGTTTTCGAACAGCTCTTCTGCGAAGAAACTGCCTGGTGAAGTTTGTGCCAGAACATTGGTTATGCCGTATTCAAGGCTCGGAGCAATGACGGCGCCAAGTTCGATGCTGAGGCGCTCAGCGATTTTTTCAGCGCAGATCGTATCGGTGCCGACCGGAAGGTGACGGCCGTGAGCTTCGAGGGTGCCGACCGGCAATAGGAGCGGCGCTTCACGTTGAAGCAGTTGCTCTACTTCGACTGTGTTGAGATTCTTCAGAAATATGGCTGGTTTTACAGGCATTTTTATCCTCTTTCGTTTATGTTATCACAATTTTCATGCCGGCAAAAATTAATCATTCAATTTCAGGTCAGATGATATAATACCCGTTAATTAGCAAGACAGATAAAGAATGAGCACCAACCCCGAAAACTTTAAGAAAAAGACTTTGCAATTGCCACCATTGCCATTGTGGAAATGGCTTGCGGCAATTTTTCTGCTTTTGAGTATTCCATTTGCCATTCTGTTCAGGCAGGCTACCGCGGCTTTTACCGCCACAGCTGCCATGGCCCGCAGTGAAATTGCTCAGGAAGTAGAAAAGCTGGCCAGCCGACTGACTTTTGAATCGAGAAAGTCGGTTCAGGTCAAAGAGCTTCTTAGAGATTTCACACAGAAATACAACGAGCCATTAAAGGCTGCCGCCTTTTTCAGACAGATACTTGAAGATTTTGCAGTGGGTTGCCATCCGCATCTGGTCGGAGGATTGAAAATTCACGAGTCTGCTTTAATCGCCATGCAGAAACATTATGAAAACAGGCTGAAGAGGCTGTTGCCTGGGGTTAAGCTTGTTAAATGGGGGCTTGATATGCGCGAGCGCCCAGACAGTGACCAGTTGAAGCCAAAGTGGGTTTATCAGAAGCTTGCAGAGTCTGTTATACGCAGTGTCAACCCAACAGGCAGTCGGCGTGGCGCTGCTTTTGACTACCTTGAGCATGTTCCGATGCTTAACCGCTATTTTACAGAGGCTTCAGGCCTTGGCAATTTTCTGAAATATTCTGGGGAGCTTCTTGAATGTGGTAACCCAGCCGGTAATAGGCTGATGATGTTCTGGGATTCTGAGAAAACATTCGACATGGATTCCAGTCGTCGCACTGCTGGGGGTTTTCTGGCTGTTATTGAAGCTGAGTTGCCTGAATTATTTGGTCTTCAGACCTTGATCAGAAGAAAATCGCATGAGTGGGAGGGGTCAGGTCTTTCAATCGGCTGGATTTCTGAAACCCAGGCTTTGCGGCATCACCTCCCATACCCATTCCCGGCTGCTGAAGAAAAAAGCTGGGCAGCGCATATCCTTACTCAGCCAGATGGCCTCTATGAGCGCAGTGGGGTAATGTTCTCTGTTAAGCGCGCTGGTGAGGGCCTGGTTATTCTTACTGCAGCAAGCACCCATTCATTGATCATGCAGTATGAAAGAAAAGTTTTCTTTTTGACTCTGTTTTTTCTCTTTATTGCGGTTCTGCCATTTCTGATAATTTTTTCCGGGCGCCGTAACGATGGCATGGCTTTCAGTATACGCTTTCAGATTGCCGGTCTATTCATTTTTGCGCTTCTTTTGCCGGCCGTTGCAGTATTTCAGCTTGGCTTTGAGCTGCTCCAGGATCGCCAGAAATCTTTTGAAACCGATGCTTACAAGGAAATTGACCAGATACGCAAAGACCTCGACGAAAACATGAGTTACGCATTCAGACAGCTTGAAAAGATTGCTGACGCGATCGGAACCGATCTGATGAATCTGGAATTTGATACTAAGGGCCGTTTTACCAGGCCAGATAAGGCAGACGAGATTCTGAAAAGGCACGGGGATAAGGTTAACATTCTTCATACCTATCTGTTTAACTCTTATGCCGAGCTTGTTACCATGTTTTCGCCCCATGATGCTGATACGAGTGAAGGCAGTAATCTTCTGCCACTGGTGCAGTCACTCGCTAAAATTAAACTCAGGGCTTCAGGAAAGCTTCAAACCAGAGGAAAGGTCCTTGACGTCAGTCTCATGGACCTTGTGGTAGAGGCCACTGGTGGCTCGAACCTCGAAGAAATCAGGGCGATTCTCAATGCCCGTGAAAATCGTGCCTTTGAAATGAAGTTCAGCGGCCGCAGCAGTATTTTTTACATTGGGCAGTTCGTTTCCAGAAACTTTCCGGGCGAAACCTTCAGCATGGTAATGCTGCTGCGTGACGCGCACTTTGAAAGAATGTATCTGCGCATGATGATCGAAAAGATCTGCAGTCAGCCAAAGTTCAAGAACCGCATTCAGCTGTATTTTGGTGAGAACGACTGCGGCACTTCTCATTATTTTTACGACGCCCCTCTCGCTGACCCCTGGTTTAATTATATTGCTGACAGTCCAGATTCTCTCAGGGTTGGCCGCCTGTCAGAAACCACCCGCCTGAATGGCACCAGCGTCAAGGATAAGATTACTCTTGAAGCCGGCAATCGGAAATGCCTGTTTTACAGCTTCAGACCAATCAGTGTTGAACAGCAGACGGTGGTTGCATTGTTCAACTATGCCGAAATCGAACAGGAACTCAGATTTCTCTGGCAGTTTATCCTCGTGTCAATGCTGGTTTCACTTGTTGTGGTTTTGGTTCTGGCGCGTATAATGGCCCGTTCATTGATCGAACCGGTTGTTCTGCTGCGCCAGGGTGTTGAAGAGGTCGAGAGTGGCAATTATCAGACAGAAGTGCTTCTGCCCGGGCAGGACGAAATTGTCGAGCTGGCACAGGCTTTCAATAAAATGAACCAGGGCCTTGACGAGCGTGAGCGCATGACCCGTTATCTATCGCGGTCTGCTGTTGATGCTGTCGTCAGGGGTGAAGACCGACAGATGGGCGGCAAAAAGGTGCCGGCGACCATTCTCTTTTCAGATATCCGCAGTTTTACAACCATTTCTGAATCCAATTCTGCCGAAGACGTTGTCAGCCTTCTTAATGAATATTTCGCCGCCATGAATGAAGTAGTCGAAAAGTTTGGTGGCGATATCGACAAATTCATCGGCGATGCAATTATGGCTCAGTTTATTCCACCAGCTGGAGAGAATCCGGCTGATTACGCACTCAATGCTGTGAAATGTGCGCTCGAAATGATGGATGCCCTCGAAAAATTCAATCAGCAACGCCTCAGTCGTGGCCTGTTTGCCATTAAAATTGGAGTGGGCATAAATTCAGGCGATGTAATTGCCGGTAATATCGGTTCGCCTGGCCGCATGGATAGAACTGTAATCGGTGATACGGTAAATGTCGCTTCCCGCCTTGAAGGCATGAGCAAGCTTGGCAGGCATACGTGTGTAATCATCAGTCGTTCAACTCTCGACCTTGTCAAACAGGCGGTAGAAGTCGAGCAGCTTGCTGAAACAGCTGTTAAAGGCAAGACTTCGGCAGTTGAAATGTTTGAAGTTATTCGTCTGAAAGTATATAATTAACCGCCTTTCCTAAATTTTTCCGCACTTTTCTATTATGGAGAAATAAAATGACGGCTGACGCCGGGCAGACAAACAGCAATTCTCTCAAAGGCCTGACATCAATTCAGGTTATTGAGAATCGGCGCAAGTTTGGCGCAAATATCCTTACTCCGCCAGAGCGTGAACCATGGTGGCGACTTCTTCTTGAAAAATTCGATGACCCGATAATTCGAATTTTGATGATTGCCGCATTTATCGCCATTCTTGTCGGGTTTATCAACGGCGAATATTTTGAAGGCATCGGCATTATAATTGCCATTCTTCTGGCCACTACACTCGCTTTTCTCAATGAATACAAGGCCGGCAAAGAATTCGATATTCTTAATCAGGTTTCCGACGAAGCTCCGGTTAATGTTATTCGCGATGGCGCCTTCACCACAGTCCCGATAAAAGACATCGTCGTTGGCGATGTGGTGCTGCTCGAGCCGGGTGAAGAGATTCCTGCCGATGGCAGAGTTATCGAATCAATCTCGCTGCAGGTTGATGAGGCCAAGCTCACGGGCGAATCGATGCCGGCTACCAAGTATGCGGCTGATTCAGCCTCATTTAAGTCAGAGCATGAGGCGGCATATCCTGCAGATGTACTTTTACGCAGCACCATGGTCAATGATGGCCACGGTAAAATGCTGGTTACCGCTGTCGGTGACGCGACTGAAATCGGCAAAGCTGCCCGTGCAGCCGGTGAAGACAGTGATGAGGAAACGCCACTCAATCGCCAGCTCGATCGGCTCAGTAAGCTGATCGGGGTTGTGGGTTTTTCGATTGCGTTTTTGACGTTTTCTGCCCTGGTTACTCGCGATTATGCGGCAGGTGAACTGACTCTAAGTTCTTCTCAGTGGGGATTTGCGCTGATTCTGATGTTAAGCGCCATGATTTCGCTGGCCAAAGTCTGGCTTCCTATTATGGCCGACGGGTTTGAATTTGCCGGTCGTGAACTGCACCTGCCAAAGGTAATAGCCCGCTCTGATCTTAAATCATGGGTAAAAGTTGTCTCTTCTGGAGTCATATTTGGCGGTGCTTGTACGCTTACCGGTATTTTGACCGGCTTTTTGCCCGAAGACCCCTCGCTGTGGCTCACTGGTGAAGCCGTCAGTGAATTTCTCAAGTTCTTCATGATTGCTGTAACCATAATCGTAGTTGCTGTTCCTGAAGGTCTGCCGATGAGCGTTACTCTGAGTCTTGCCTACAGCATGCGCAAAATGACTGCCGCTAATAATCTGGTGCGGCGCATGCATGCCTGCGAAACCATCGGTGCTGCAACGGTTATTTGCTCAGATAAAACAGGAACCCTGACTCAGAACCGCATGGTCATGAGTTCGGTACATTTTCCGGCGTTGAAGGGTTCACGTCTGAACCGGGACATGGCAAGTGATATCGAAAAAATCATCGCCGAAGCTATGGCCGCCAACAGCACCGCGAATCTTTCGCGCAAACCGGGTGAGCCGGTCACAACTCTCGGCAACCCGACTGAAGGGGCAACCCTGCTCTGGCTTGAAGACTCAGGCATCGACTACCTGGCTCTGCGCGAAGCTTTTTCGCTTGAAAAGCAGTGGACCTTCTCGACTGAACGCAAGATGATGGCTTCTTATGGCCTTTCTGGCGCTGGCAAAGAAAAAATCATGTATTTTAAGGGTGCTCCAGAGCTGGTTCTGTCGAAATGCTCCGAAATTCTTACCGACAAGGGGCTTCAGGCAATCGGCATCTTCTCGGCAAAAATCAGCGAAGAATTGCGAAACCAGCAGGCTCGCGGTATGAGAACTCTCGGGTTCGCCTTTTTGAGAGGATTCGACAGCGCGCCAGATGGTGATCTGCAGAATATTGCCCATAATCTTACCTGGCTCGGCTTTGTTGCCATTGCCGACCCGATAAGGCCCGATGTGCCGATGGCTCTCAACGTCTGTCGCAGTGCCGGTGTGCAGGTCAAGGTAATTACGGGTGACAATTCAAACACTGCCTGGGAAATAGCAAATCAGATCGGGCTGCTCGATGAATCGGACGTTCAGAATCAGGTTCATATTACCGGCAGTGATTTTCAGGCCCTCAATGACAAAGAGGCACTTTCGATCGTCGAAAAAATCAAGATAATGTCACGGGCAAGACCGGCAGACAAAATGAAGATGGTCAAGCTGTTGCAGCAGCGCGATCATGTCGTGGCGGTAACCGGCGACGGCACCAACGATGCCCCAGCTCTTAACCATGCAAATGTTGGTCTGGCGATGGGTAAAACCGGCACATCGGTAGCAAAGGAAGCCAGCGACATCATTCTTCTCGACGATTCTTTTCCAAGCGTTGTCAAAGGTATCATGTGGGGGCGCTCGCTCTACGACAATATTCAACGCTTTGTCATGTTTCAGCTGACCATCAATGTGGTGGCGCTGGCTGTCGCCCTGACCGGTCCTTTTATCGGCATAAAAATGCCGCTTACAGTTGTACAGATGCTATGGGTGAACCTGATCATGGATACCTTTGCAGCACTTGCTCTTGCCACTGAACCGCCACACTGGAAGGTTATGAGCCGAAATCCCAGGCATCCGGAAGACTTTATCGTCTCGCGACCGATGTATACGCACATTTTTGGGGTCGGGGCGGCATTCTACCTGGTTTTGATCGGTTTGCTCAAATACTTTCAGCAGGATGGCGATGTCAGCGTGCGTGAACTGTCGATCTTTTTCACGGTTTTCGTTATGCTGCAGGTCTGGAACATGTTCAATGCCAGAGCTCTGGGGCTTAAAAAATCAGCATTCAGTCGTATAACCGAGAACAAGGGGTTTATATTTATTCTTCCGACTATTGTTCTTGGGCAGTTTCTGATAGTTCAGTATGGCAAAAGCATGTTCAGAACCGAGCCTCTCGACCTTGTCACA
>JAKQKW010000055.1 GCA_029560455.1 Candidatus Rifleibacteriota bacterium | reverse complement strand
GGGGCCGGTCAGCGGCCTGATCGATGCGCCGACGGCAAACTGGCGTTTGAGGTTGCCGGCTTCTTCTGAAAAATCCGAACTGAGCAGGTTGCCGGCAAACAGGCCGAAAGTGGTTTTCCAGGGGTTGTTCAGCTGCCAGAGAGCGCCAAGGTCAAAGTCGAGGGCGACACCGGTTTTTTCGGTGTCGCGCAGCGCACCTGGGGTCAGGGCGGCAAAGTCGCGGGCGTAGTAAACATGGTCAGCGGTCTTGCGGCTGACGAACTTCATTGAGCCGCCCCACCAGCCAGTGGCACGGTCTTTGAATAAAATCTGCGATTCGCCGTAACCGCGGGCAAATGAGCCGGTCAGAACGGTATCTTTATCGACGCGGGATTTGATCAGTGGGCTTGAAGGATTCTCTACCGAAAAGTTTTCGGCTTCGCGATAATAGCCGGCAACGCCAAAACCGGTGCTGCCGAGATAGTAAGCCATGGTTGACCATGACTGATAGCCGGTTTTGCCCATAACCTGCGTCAGATTGCTGAAGTTGGCAGCGCGGCTGGCAGCTGTGTCTGCGTCTGAGAGGCGGTCGATGCGGTCGCTGACCGTGTCATAGTCTTCGCTGCGGTCGCCGGTGGCGCTTAATACGGAAAAGGCACTGGTAGTACGCATACCAAGACCGGCAGGGTTGCAGAACAATGCCTGCTGGTCGTCTGCGATTGCGACTGAAGTGCCGCCCATGCCGTGCGAACGACTGGTTTCAAAGGTCAGTGGGCGGTCATAACCAAGGGCCGGAGTCGTCAGCAGGCCAGAGATTATCAAACTGCAAAGAGCCTGACCAATTCGCATGCCCATTGATTGCAGACGGCTTCGGCGCATGTAGAATGCCGGACTGCTCTGTTGTGTTAGAGAATTGATAAGATTAGGCATCAGCTGGCTCCGTCAAGGTTCAGCAGCATGGTTTTGAATTCGCTTTCAGATTTGTCGAACCAGGCATTGGCCGTTTTAAGACTGCTGGCGAGAGCGCCGACAGCAAGAATGGTGCTGCGGTTTGCCGGTGTGTAAGTGCCTGATCGACTGGCCCCATTGACCGGCGAAATGAGAACCCAGTCGGTGCCGCGGCCATTGAAGGCTTCAGCCAGCTCAAGAAAAGCTTTTTCGAGTGACCAGGCAGATCCGGCTGAAGTGAGCCGCGTATAAAGCTGAGACCAGGTCAGGGTTTTCCCGTCATTGGTGTCGAAGTCGATCTGGTCGGGGGTGTCGAGTTTCTGGTTCAGATTGGTGTCATACTTGGCTAAAAGAGTTTTTGCGGCTGAAAGAGTGCTCATGAGCGACCTGAAAAGCAGGTCGTCGCTGCGAGGATCGGCAAGCCTGCTCATGTCGTCAATCGCTTCATCGAGCTGCCTGAGATCTCTGATAAGCTTTGCCGCCGAAAAAATTACGGCCGATGAGTCGGTTGGGCTGGTGCCGTTCTGCAGTCGGTCGAGAACCGTGAACATGTTGAAGCCTGCCAGCCCGGCTTTTGCCGAAGCGCGGCCGCGGTATGCCGCGTCACCACTGTCGCCATTTACCATGGCCCGTTCGAACAGGTCGAGGGCATGGGTGTAGTCGGCTGCGGCAAGCTTGAGGTTGCCTTCATCGATGAGTGCCTGTGAATTTCTTGCATCGAGCTCGCCGTCGAATGCCTCGAAAGCGTTGCAGCCTGACAGAAACAGGCTTAGAACTGCCAATACTGCTAGTGCCAGCAATGAATGTCGCGACGTCATTTCAGCTCCGGAAATTACTGATTTTCCTGCCACTAATCGGCAGACTTCGCATGATTTTGAATTTTTTCGCAAAAAAAAGTCGGCTGTGTTATAAAGAGCAGCTGTGTACGGTATGAATTGATGTTCGTTAATAGAAAACATCTTAACTGAGCAGGTTGGGTTATCGACAGTTCACTTTGATCTGTTCTGAACGATTGTTGCGCTTTTGCAGATATTATGGAAGAAAACATTGCGACTGGCGTCGAAATGGTAAAGACCGACAGGAAAACGAAATATGACAGGCAGCAGTGAAAAACCAGCTCTGGCCATGAATGGCCTGCAGGTCGAGCAACTCAGATTTCTTGGCCGGGGGCCCTATAATTTTACTGTGCCTGCAGGATCTATTTTTGGCCTGAGCGGCAGCTCTGGTTCGGGTAAAACCCTGCTGCTGCGTGCCATCAGCGATCTTGACCCGAACGAAGGCCGGGTGACTCTGAACGGTGTCAGAAGTCTCGATCTGCCGGCCAGCGAATGGCGGCGAAAGGTTGCCTGGTTGCCGGCCGAAAGCCTCTGGTGGCACGATCGTGTCGGAGCGCATTTCTGGCAGATTCCGCCGCTGCAGTGGTTTAATTCTCTGGGTTTTGCCGAAGAGGTAATGAACTGGGAAATCAGCCGGCTTTCTACCGGAGAAAAACAGCGACTGGCGATTTTGCGCCTGCTGCAGCACCGCCCGTCGGCTCTGCTGCTCGATGAGCCGACTGCGAGTCTCGACAAGGCCAACATTGCCGCAGTTGAAAACTTTATCACCTCCTATCTCAAAGAAAACAACGGCCTGGCCATCTGGGTCAGCCATGATTCTGAACAGCTCGAACGGGTCGGGGCCTGTCATTATGCCATGCTGCTTGGTGGAGAAATGAGGAAACTGCGATGAATGTGATTCCTCTTGGTTTATTTGAACTTTCTCTTGCCAGTCTGCTGGTTCTGCTCTTAGCCTGGCTGAGCTTCAAACATCGCCTCGAAATCGAGCGACCGCTGCTGATTGCGGCTTTAAGAACCACGGTGCAGCTGTCACTGATCGGGCTGGTTCTCAATGCGGTTTTTACCACCGTTAACTTCTGGCTGGTTCTGCTGATATGGGCTCTGATGCTCGCGGCTGCCGGCTATGAAGTCATGTCGCGGCAGAAGGTGAAAGTTAAAGGGCCGGCCCGCTTCATGATCGGCACCAGCTCGATGATGTTGTCGTCATTCTCGATCATGGTGCTGATTCTGGCACTGGTAATCAAGGTTGAGCCCTGGTACAGTCCGCGCTATGCGATTCCGATTCTTGGTATGCTGCTCGGAAACACGATGAATGGCGTGGCGCTGGCAATGAATACTTTTTCAACACTGGCCTGGAACCGCCGGGCAGTGATCGAACAGCGCCTCGCGCTAGGTCAGCCATCTGGTGAGGCCATCGAAGATATCTGGCGCGAGAGCGTAAGAACCGGGCTCATACCGATAATCAATTCTATGGCAGCGGCTGGCCTGGTAAGTCTTCCCGGTATGATGACCGGCCAGATTCTTGCTGGCAACACTGCCACCGACGCGGTACGTTATCAGATTCTGATAATGTTTATGATTTCATCCGGAACCGGTTTTGGTGTTATACTCAGTTTGTGGTTGATGCGACGGAGAATGTTCGACGCCCGTGACCGCCTGCGCATGCGCGACAGTTTCCACGTCGGCTGAGGATTGTTCTATATGGCTTATGGAGAATAGATAATGAAAGCTGGATTTGTTCAATTTACACCTGAGTTATGCAATCTTGACAAAACCCTCGTCAGACTCGAAAAACTGCTGACTGATGCACCTCCGGCCGATCTGCTGGTTCTGCCTGAACTCTGTAACTCCGGCTATAATTTCCCCACCAGAAAAGACGCCTGGGAAGCATCAGAAGAAATTTCTGACAGCCGCTTCATCAATTTTCTGGTCGATCAATGCCGCAAAAAAAATATGTACATTGCTTCCGGTTTCTGCGAGCGCGATGGCTTCAAGCTGTATAACTCTTCGGTGCTGGTCGGCCCGGAGGGCTTTATCGGCAAATATCGCAAAATTCACCTTTTCTATAACGAAAAAGACATTTTTTCGGCCGGTGATGTTGGTCTGCCCGTTTTTCAGACGCCGGTTGGCAATATCGCGATGCTCGTTTGCTTCGACTGGATGTTTCCAGAAGTCTGGCGCGTTCTTGCGCTCAAAGGAGCCGACGTTATATGTCACACATCGGCGCTGGTTCTGCCGGGTTTTGCGCAACGTTCAGTGCCGATTCACGCGCTTATCAACCATGTTTATGTGATTACCGCCAATAGAACCGGCACCGAGCATGGCCTCACTTTTACCGGTATGTCTACGGTCGCCAGCCCGAAAGGGGAAGTGATCTGCCAGGCCTCTGCCGAAGCCGACGAAGTCTGCGCCTTCGATTTTGATCTCGAACTGGTGCGCAACAAAATGATAACGCCGCGCAATCACATCTTCGC
>JAKQKW010000311.1 GCA_029560455.1 Candidatus Rifleibacteriota bacterium | reverse complement strand
TAAGCGAGACTGCCACGAAATACTATATTGGTTGTCACATATCAACGACCGACCATGACATTCCCGAAGGCGTATCCAACACAGGCTATCTTCGCGGTCTTATGGTCGATAGCTTCATAAGTGACACAGACTTTCAAGGCACTCTTGCCAGTCAATACGGCGCTTATATTCTAGCGGGCATTAATAAAGGCACTGGCACCATCACTAATAGCTTCGCGTTGAAACTAGTAACCCTCACTACCACCGGCACCATCACTAACGCATGGGGCTTGTATCAGGATGGCGCAACGGCTCGCAACTATTTCGCCGGTCGCACTTTATTTGGCACTACCACGGATGACGGAGTGAGCGCCGTACAGGTGGCTGGCGGGGGCTTGCGGCTTGTAGGTGCGGCGGCTCCGTCAACGCCCGCTGAGGGTACACTGTATTTCAACAGCTCTGATAAGCACTTTTATGGTTGGGACGGCACCGCGTGGAAGCAGCTCGATAATTAAGGAGTAACTAATGACCTACATAAAAGCACTTGAATCTTTCATTCACAACAACCAGATTTTCTTAACCGCGCTGCTGCTCGTCGGCTCTTATTTCCTCAAAAGAATCGTCGATCATTTCGCCGCAAGGCCGCAGGTCGACGCATGGGATAAAATCAAACCCGGCTCTGACGCTCTGTATGCCTTGGTGCATAAAGGCGTTGAGTATGCCGCCAACGCCAAGGGCTTAGACAGCGCAAAGAAGCTGCTGGCCTACGCTGAGAAGCTGGCAGAGTTCGAGCGGCTCTGGAGCACCGACAAAGCCCGCGCTGTGCAGGAGCTTGCAGCATGGTATCTATCGATGAAAGCGAAGGATGTAACGGCAAACCCTTCAACGGAGCCGGCGATAACCGCAGATTCCCCGGCTCGGGAATGAATGCAGTTGCGGCCTACCCCATCGGCGACGATGTTACCGTATGGGGTGGGCGCAATGGCCGCGAATGGGCGGCAGGCGTGGAGGTGAAATTTTGAAAACACTGTGGAGAATGTTCCTTGAATTGATCGGCTACCCAACTCCGCCGCGACCGGAGCAGATCGGCGAGGCGCTTGTAACAATGCGCGAGGAAAGAGACTGCCATGTGGCGGCGATTGCAACTGCTTGCAAAGTCACTTATGAGCAGGCGCACAAAGCCTGTAAACATAGAAACCTGCCGTTTTTTCTTGAATCGCCGATATTCAGCAACCCGTTAAACGTAAAGCGTGGCATCAAGGCACTCGGCTTTGAACCAGTTGAGATTGGCTTGTCTCCTTTACTCAATGGCACGGCAACACCCGGCAAGGTCGGGGTTCTGGTTCACGACCCGAAAAACCCGATCTTCGCGCAGCATTGGGTTTGCTGGTTTGGCAGAGATGTGAATGGCAGGCATCGTTTGCATTGGGGTCAGAGCCAGGAATTTGTTATCAAGACCGACGCAGAACTAATCGATCTGGTAATTAGCGGCTGGCCGAATTGCGTGTTTGAAGTTAAAAAATAATGTAATAGGGGTCAAATATGGAATTTATACCATTGGCTCTTGCTTTTTTAGTCCTTTGGAAAGTCGAGTCCTCACATGCCGACGGAAGTGCAGATCTGGAATATTATCGCCACAAACTGGCCGAGCATTGCCACCGGAATTGTAACCGCACTTGCGATATTGCGCCTGAATCGGTTCACAAGCCGACAGAACATTATCGAGAAGCGGGTTCGGCGACTGATGGAGGCTTGCGCGGCAAAAAATCCTGAGTTTGCCCGAAAATTATTTGACGACGAAGGGGGAGCCGATGAATAATCTTTTGCCTGCTGAAAGGCCTTTCATCCGCACCGTGCTGCGTCGCGACTGGCTGAAAAGCGACAATACACCGAAATACGACAAGCACAAGCCCGTCAGAATCGTTGTTCATCATTCAGCCGCGCCAACCGCCAAGCAATTCCACGGCGACCAGACAATACAGGCGATACATCGGTATCACACCGTTGACAATAAATGGTCAGATATTGGCTATCATTTCCTGATCAGCCCTGACGGCTCGACGATTTACGAGGGCCGGCCGGTCGATGCCGTTGGCGCACACTGCGGCGGTAACCCGCCGAAAGGCGTGGCCAGAAACTTCGGGAACACCGGCAGCGTCAGTATCTGCTTGATCGGCGACTATGACAACGAACAGCCGACTGATGCAGCCCTGCGCACCTTGTCGGTCTTGATCGTTGATCTGTGCGAAAAATGGCAGATCGACAACCGGCAGATTTACGGCCACTGCGAAGCGTGGAGCCGACCGCCGAAAAGCTGTCCTGGAAAAAATCTGTTCGTCAGTTTGTTCGGGCGAAAACGCTGGGAAGCGCTGAAAATCTGAGGTGAAAAGGGTGCAAGCCGATGAAGCGGTCGAAATCATCAAAGGCATCGCAGAACGCCACGAAAGAGACATGGCCGCCTGCGAAATGGCCCGGCGAGTCGAAAGAGACCGGCGAAACGCCATACAAGCAGCGACGTCAGAGAGCGGCAGAAGCGGCGGGGCTGACGCTTTGTAAGTGTGGTGGTTTGCTCTATAATATTTCAGGCCGCCAGGTATGTGGTGATTGCGGTAGCAGATAAAACGTGCTACTATAATTTTGTTGTTTGTGTATGTGTGTTTGGCAGAGTGGCCGATTGCGACAGGCTGTAAACCTGTTCCCTACAAAGGCGCGGTGGTTCAAATCCATCAGCACACATTTTAAATTTATGCCTCCCTCTCTCTGATTCTACCTTTCGCAACTCCCAACCTTTATATCCCGCTGAAATAGCGGGTTTTTTGTTGCGTGAAAATAGTTATTAAAAATTATTAAAATGTATTTGACATTGTTAGAAAGTTTTGCTATTATTAAATTGTGGGTGAGGGAAAACAAAATTAAAAAAAGGCGGAAGATATGAAAAAATTCCATGTGGACTTTCCTGTAATTAATGAAGCTGGTCACAAGACCAGCGTGGTGTTTGACATCGTAGCGGCTAATCACCGCGAAGCTCACCTCATGGCCTTTGAGGCCATGAGGGATGACGGCGAAGAGATTGCCGGGAACCCGACAATTACACGGGCGGACCGGATGCCCGAGCTCCGGCCGTTCGCAGTTCAAACCCTTCAGCAACCTGCTGAAGGAACTGTATACGTTCATAGTTCTGACTACATTAAGGCCCGGTTTCTCCCGGGTCGAAATGTAGTAGTGGCGGAAGCCCGCGATCTAGAAGATGGCCGCAGAATTATAGCCACGTTTCAAGTGGCTGAGTTCTGCCGGTTCTGGGCTGAAGCGGATGTGACCGGCACAGCCGAAAGGGGGGAGGCCGCGTTCGAAGCCCTTGAACGGGCGCAGTTTACCCACGGCGCGGTTGTCGCTTTCGCCTAAAAGCGACGCAACCTAACAGCCTAGGCAGGCTGTAAAAAGGCCGATTGCAAAGCAATCAATAATTAAGTTTATTGGTTGCTTTTTTTTATCCCAAATTCGCAGAGTAGCAGCAATGTTAATGCAGCGAGCAGGTTACAAGCCCTGCTGAGTATAGCAGGCCACCGGCTAACAAGGTGGCAAATCGC
>JAKQKW010000310.1 GCA_029560455.1 Candidatus Rifleibacteriota bacterium | reverse complement strand
AGGCCGGCGCATAAAGCGAAACGATGAACCCGCAGCAGGCTTTGCTTGACCATCTTTATCAGCACGAAATTTTTTATGTCGATGAAATCGACCGGCTGCAGCGCCAGCCCCAATCAGTCTCGATAATTGCCGAAAAAAGCATTTTTACCGGCGGCTGGATCTATCTGCACGCCGATCAGAGCAGCGGCGACTGGAACCTCGCCCGCCTTGTCGGTTGCCCCGAAGCAGCCCGCACCAGTCTCGACCGACTGCCGGCCGAAGAAACCCGTCTGCTGGTGCCGCCAGAAGCTGCAGGCCTTTTTAGACGCCTGCACCAGGAACCCGACCTCATTTTTTTCTGCAGCCGCGAAAACCATACTGATAACGAAATAGAGCTTCATGCCGCCGAATTCAGCCTTAAAACTTCTTATGAACAGAATCTACCGGCCATTTACCTTTGCCGCTCAGACGAGTTCTGCGGCTACGTCAGACCCATACGCCAGACCCGCCATTTCGTCGAAGTGTACATCGAACTCAAACCCGCCTGCCGCGGCAAGGGCCTGGCCAAACCTCTTCTGGCCAAAGCGACCGCCGAGATACATAAATTGCAGAAAAAGCTGTATTACGCCGTCTCCGCCGACAATGCCGCATCGCTGCAAACCGCCCACAGCACGGGCCTGCAACAGATTTTTTCCCTCTGCCGCCTTTTAAGACCTGCCATCTGAACTGGGCATGACAAACAGGGCAAATGCTTACTTAACTATCTCTAGATGCAAGTTACAGCAGGTCAGGCGCTTGCATGAGCGACGCTTGTTGTTGCCAGCACGGCATTATCCGATTATATTTCGATTTACTCCTGCACTCGCATATTGGTAAAATTGCTTCAGGCAGATGATAATTTTCGCAAAAAATTTAAGTGGGAATAAAGAGCATGGCAGTGGTAAGGCCTAAACGGCCGCATGAACATCACTTATAAATCACAAAAACTTGGCCAATCAATTCTGGCAACCGCTCAATTGTAGAACGAGTAGAAAAATTCCTTTCCAAGGTTGATGAACTGAAAAAACAGGTTTCTGAACTTAAAGAGCCGTCTGAACAGTTAGTGCAGTCGGTTTTACGAGAAGCGTTTGAGGGAAAATTTTGATTCATTATAAAAACAAATACCGCGTTGAATCTGCCCGGTTGAAGGGATGGGACTATTCATCCAACGGCGGATATTATATAACTATTTGCGTGCATAATCGCGAATGTGTTTTCGGGAATATTGAAGATAGAAAAATGATCATGTCTGATCTCGGTAAAATTGCGGAAAAATATTGGCTTGAGATCCCTCATCATTTTCCATTTGTGAAATTGGATACATATGTTGTCATGCCAAATCATATCCATGGGATCATCTTTATTGAAAAAAACATAAATCACGAAAAATCCGTGGTGGAATCCACCGAATCCGTAGAGACGCAAGATCTTGCGTCTCTACAATCAAACAAAAAAAACGGGTCGGAATGCAATTTTGGTCCTCAATCAAAAAACATCGCATCGATAATACGCGGGTTTAAGATTGGCGTTAAAAAATATGCCGTGAATAACAATATTCCCTTTAAATGGCAACCTCGGTTTTATGATCACATCATTCGTGATGACAATGATTTAAACCGTATCCGCAAATACTTAACAGATAATCCTTTGAATTGGAAAAATGGTGAAAATTCTTTGTCGGAGACAATCCCATGAACCAATCCGAAATCATTCTCTATAAAACCGAAGACGGCTCCGTTAAAATAGATACCATTTTCCAAAATGAAACCATCTGGCTGACACAAAAAAAGATGGCTGAACTCTTTGATGTCCAGAGACCGGCTATTACAAAGCACCTGAAAAATATCTTTGAAAGCGGTGAGCTGGATGAACAAGTGGTGAGTTCCATTTTGGAACATACCACTCAGCATGGTGCGATTGAGGGGAAAACCCAGACAAAAGAGACAAAATACTACAACCTTGATGCGATTATAGCAGTAGGCTACCGGGTAAACTCCAAACGGGCTACGCAGTTCAGAATCTGGGCAACGGCAATCCTCAAAGATTATATCATCAAGGGTTTTGCCATGGATGATCAGCGACTAAAGCAATCTGAACATTGGGACTATTTTGATGAATGGCTTGAACGTATTCGCGATATACGTGCTTCCGAAAAAAGATTTTACCAGAAAATCAGGGATATTTATGCCACCGCAATTGATTACGACAAAACTTCCGATGCAGCACAGCTTTTCTTTAAAAAAGTACAGAATAAAATGCTCTGGGCTATTACGGGTAAAACCGCCGCAGAACTTATTGAATCGCGGAGTAATCCCGACAAGCCAAACATGGGACTTACCGCATGGCGTGGTTCCATTGTTCGCAAATACGATGTTTCCATAGCCAAAAATTACTTGAATGTTGACGAGATAAAGGATTTAAACGAGATCGTCACAATGTACCTTGATTATGCTGAACGGCAAGCCAGGAAAAGAAGAACTGTAACCATGGCGGAGTGGTCTGATAAACTGGATGCGTTCCTGAAGCATAATGAAGAAGATCTGCTAACTCATGCAGGAACGGTAAAAGCGGAGGTAGCTAAAAAGATTGCTGAAGAGCGATATGAGACATTTGATAAAAAAAGGAAAATAGCTGAAGCAAAAATAGCTGATGAAGAAGATTTGAAGGAACTGGAAGATATTGAGAAAAGGTTGCTTGAACATAAAAAGTGAAAAGATAAATAGTGCTTAGTCCCAGAAAAAGAAACTGCCCCCGCCAGTCCTTATTTTCGGTTAGGACTGGCGTTTAACAGTAAAGGGTTTACGTTTGCCATGGCATGACAAATTAATCTTGCAGATTTTTGCTGAAAACTGCAGAATCTAAAAAAAATACTTTGCAGGTGCTCATCATGAATCAAAAACCGGTTGTCATGCTTCTTCCTTACGAAAGCTGCTCGGGGCTTGAGCTTTTTGGGCTGCGTTTTGCCGGTGATCTGCAGGCTCGCGGTTATCCCGTAAAAATTGCCGCACCGGCCGGTTCACTTCTCGACAAGCAGTGTCAGGCCAGAGGGCTTGAATTGTGGCCGGTTCCGGCTACGGTCAAATATGATCTGAGCATTTACCCTGCGTGTTTCAAGATGTTCAGACAGCTTGAGCCTTCTGCGGTAGTGGCTTTTCGCACGCAGATGATGTACCCGATGTTTTTTGCCAGATTGTTTTCCAGTGCCGAAACCAGACAGTTTCTTTTCTATCGCATCGGCGTCGGCAATCATTGGCGCAAAGACCCGATTCACCGCATTCTTTTCAAGGGCTTGAGCGCCGTGGTTCCGAATGCTGATTACGTCGCCGGCAAGATCAGAAAATTCTGGGGCATCGACCACGAAAAGGTCGTCTGCATCAAGAGCGGCGTCGATGTGGTCAGATATCGCCAGGATGAAGAACGTCGCCATAACCTGCGCCAGAGCCTCGGCATAGGTGAAAATGACCTGGTGATCGGTTCATCCGGCAGAATACACCCCGACAAGGGTTCAGAAATACTGCTGCGGGCTCTTTTTGATGAAAACGGCCCCGGCAGGTCACGGTCTGACGTTCATCTTCTCTATGTCGGGCGCGAATATCAGCCTGGCTATGCCGATCATCTCAAAAAGGTGGCCAGCGAACTCGGCGTCGAAAAAAGATTTCATCTGCTTGAATTCCGTAATGACGTCGAAACCGTTTATTCAGCCCTCGATCTGTTTGCCTTTGCCGTAACCTCTCGCGAAGCCTATGCCTACGTCGTTCTCGAAGCGATGGCATCTGGAGTTGTGCCGGTTGTGCCCGCTACCGGTGGCATGACCGAAATGTATGAAGATGGGGTCGAAGGCTTTTTCTTTGAACATAACAACCGCGATTCTTTGCGGGCCTGCCTCAAAAAGGCTGTCGAACTGCCGCGTCAGACAATTCAGAAAATGGGTAATGCTTCGCGCACCCGCATTGTTGAGCACGCTGAGTGGGGGCGAATGATGGAAAAATATCTAGCCCTTTTCCACAAATGCGGAGTTGCGGGTTTTTGATTTAAACGGGTTGACTTGGCAGCTTTGCAACTCTAGAATGAACCTATCCGGGTTTATATTTCCGGGCAGGAATGGAATGAGTGAGGAAAGAAAATGAAAGCAGTTATAATGGCTGGTGGCTTTGGTACGCGCTTGCGCCCGATTACGTGCAACATCCCCAAACCGATGGTTCCGCTCGCGAACGTGCCGATGATGGAACATATCGTAAATCTCCTCAAACAGTATGATTTCAGAAAAATCTGCTCGATTCTCTATTTTCAGCCCGAAGTAATCACCAAATACTTCGGCGATGGCGCTGATTTCGATATCGAAATGGAATATCAGATGGCGACCGCCGATTTCGGCACCGCCGGCAGCGTCAAGAACACCGAAGAAAAGCTGAAAGATGAGCCTTTTATCATCATTTCCGGCGATGTTCTCACTGATTTTGATCTGGCGCAGGCCATCAAATTCCACCAGGAAAAGAAATCGATGGCGACCATGGTTCTGACCCGGGTCACCAACCCGCTCGAATACGGCGTCGTCATTACCGCCGAAGACGGCAAGATCGTTCGCTTCCTCGAAAAGCCGAGCTGGGGCGAAGTTTTCTCTGATACCATCAATACCGGTATCTACATTCTCGAACCCGAAATTTTCAAGTATATCCCGGCCAAGACCGAATTCGACTTCAGCAAGAACCTTTTCCCGCTGATGCTCAAAGAAGGTCTGCCGCTTTACGGCTACATCGCCGAAGGCTACTGGAAAGACATCGGCAACCTCGATGAATACATGCTGGCGCACCAGAATGTTCTCAACGGCGAAGTCAAGCTGCAGATCCCTGGTGAACGCCTGAACATCATCGGCCGCGACGTCTGGGTAGGCAAGAACAGCAATATCTCCGCCAAGGTTAAATTCAAGGGTGGCGTAATCATCGGTCAGAACTGCGTCATCGAAGACGGTGTCGAGCTCGAAAACTGCGTGCTCGGCGACGGCTGCATCATCAAGAAAAACGCCCGCATCAAGGGCGCCACCCTCTGGGATGGCGTTCACGTAGGCGAAAATACCCGCCTCGATGAAGCTGTCATCAGCAGTCAGACCCACGTCGAAGATGGCGCCGAAGTCGAAAACGGCGCGATCATCAGCGAAGAATGCCGCATTGGCAAGGGCGCGATCATTCGCGAAAACGTCAAAATCTGGCCGAAAAAGCAGGTAGAAGAAGGTTCAACCGTTTATACCAGCATCATCTGGAGCGATAAATGGACAAAGAACCTGTTCAACGACTTTGGCATCGCCGGTCTGGCAAACATCGAGATCACTCCGGAAATGGCCTCGAAAATTGGTGCCGCTTTCGGCTCAACTCTGCCAAAAGAGTCAAGCATCATCGTTTCACGCGACTCGCATAAAATCAGCCGTATGATCAACCGTGCGATCATCTGTGGCCTCAGTTCGGCCGGCATCAATGTCGCCGACCTGCGCGTCACTCCGGCTCCGGTTGCCCGCTACAAGCCCAGCGCCTTCATGCGTGGCGGCGGCGTGCACGTCAAAGTCGCCAGTGACAACCCGAACCAGCTCGAAATCAGAATTTTCGACGTTGAAGGCCGCGATATTTCTGTCAATACCAAGAAAACTATCGAAAGACTGTTCAACCGCGAAGATTTCCGCCGCGTTTCGATCAACGAAGTTGGCGAAATCACTTTCCCGCCCCGCGTTCCTGAGAATTACAGCGAAGAACTGCTGCGCCACATCGACGTCGAAGCAATCAAAGAACGACGTTTAAAGGTAGTCATCGACTACGCATTCAGTGGCGCCAGTGGTATCTTCAACACCTTCCTTGGCAAGCTGAACTGCGAAGTAATTACCATGAACGCCTATCATGACGAAGCCAAGGTTCTCAGCGTCAAGCCCGAGCATTCGCAGGCCAGCGTTTCTTCGATCGTGAAATCCCTGGGTGCCGACCTCGGCATTATCATGGGCGATGGTGCCGAACGCATCACTTTCGTCGACAATCAGGGCCGTGTCATTCTCGGCGAAGAAGCTCTGGTGACCTGGGCCAAGATGATTTTCGACCTGAACCCGAACGCCAGAGTCGCGGTTCCGGTTTCTACAACCCACGAACTCGACAAGCTTGCAGCAAAGTCAGGTGCTACTGTCATTCGCACCAAGACCAATGCCCGCGCCCTTATGGATGCCGCGCTGAACGACAAGGTAGTGTGCAGTCTCGACGAAAACTGCGGCATAATTTTCCCGGCTTTCCAGGCCGCTTTTGATGGTATTTTTGCAACGGTCAAGCTGCTTGAGTATATTGCCCGGCACAAAAAACCATTGTCAGAAATTTTTGACAGCATTCCCGAATTCTTTGCCCGCACTACCCGCATTCCATGCCCCTGGGAAGAAAAAGGCAAGGTTATGCGCTATGCCATGGAATTCGCCAAAGACAAAGAAACCCGTCTGATCGACGGTGTCAAGATCATGCTTTCGAACGACGAGTGGGTTTTGATTCTGCCCGACCCCGATCGCCCGTTCGTTAATGTTACCGTCGAAAGCACCAGCGAAAAGAAGGTTACTGACCTTCTCACCAAAACTGTTGCCCGCGTCGAAGAATGGAAAAATAAATCAGAATAATCTGACTTGCTAAGCAAATGGGCTGTTTCACTTAACCGTGAGGCAGCCCATTTATTTTGGTCGTTTCGCAGTATCGGGAATCTGGCGTTCTGCCAGCATTGAAAGTGCAGAGTCAAGTTATTTACGCGTCATCCCTGCGCAAGCAGGGATCTGCCTGTATCCAAGAGATCTCCGCTTCTAGTCTCTGGGGCATAAACGCGGGAGAATGACGGAGAGCCATGCAATTTTTGTGTGACAGACCATCGGCTGAGCTGTGTTCAGAATACCTTCTCGCCGTTCAGGTAGAGGCCATTGACTCTGATGTCTTTGATTCGTGATGGTGGTGTGAGAAAAGGGTCATCGGCAAGACAGACGAAGTCTGCGGGGCGGGCCGGCTTGAGATGACCTCTGGCTGAGCCTTCACCTGTAAACTTGTGTGGCTCGGTTATATAGAGAGACATTGCAGAATTCAGATCGATGCGCTCTTCGAGGCTGTGGTGATTGACCAGGGCATGAATGCCGAGCAGCGGATCGATGGGGGTTACCGGGCTGTCTGATCCGGCCGCCAGCGGAATGCCCAGATCGAGCATGGTTTTGAACGGGTTGCAGCGGGCCGCCCGTTCTTTGCCGAGTCGCTGGGCATAAAGCCCGTTCTGCCTGCCCCAGAAATGATCGAAAACCGGCTGAATGCAGACCATGGCACCGTTGTCGCGGGCCGCCATTATTGCCTTGTCGGTTGGCAGTATGAAATGCTCGATGCGGTGAGCGAGAGGCGGCCGGCCGAATTTTTCTGTCGCCCAGGCATAACATGAGGTAACCGTGTCAACGGCCCGGTCACCGATTGCGTGCAGAGCAAGCTGCAGACGGTTCTGGGCCGCCGCCGTAAGAATTTTTTCGATGTCTTCGGCTTTCAGATATTGGCTGCCGCTGGTGGCGGCGTCAGAGTAAGGTTCGTGCAGCGAGGCTGTGCGCGTGCCGATCGAGCCATCGACAAGCAGGCAACCACCCATGCGGTTCCATTTCATGCGCTTTGGCAGTGCCGGGTCGGGTGATTGATGATAAACGACCCCGTGCAGCGGGCTCGAATTGAAAAAATCGGCAGCTGCAAGGGTTTCTGAGTCTGATGCGGCGCAGCCTTCAAGCGCATGCACCGTGCCGACACCCCGGCGATAGCATTCCTGGGCTGCCAGTTCAAGAGCTTGCCGCTTCATCGTTTTTGGCAGCAGCGTATTCAGTTCATAAGAAAGAAAATTGTATGCCTCGCCGCTGATCAGACCCTGTGGCGCGACGACAGAAGGCAGGCGACTGCTTGCCCACTGCAGCGCTCGCGAATTGACAACTGCGGAGTGCAGGTCGGCTCGCGCCAGCCAGATAAAAGCCTTTGAACTGATCTTGTCAAGCTCTTCAGAGGTGGGCAGACGTTTTTCTTTCAGTCTGGTTTCCTGCATGTTCCAGCCGAGAATGTATTCATTGTTTGCCGCTTCGACCCGGACCATGTCGAGTATTTCGCTGATTGACCCGGCGTTTTCGAGCCGGCAGCCGAGCAGAGTTATGCCGGTCTGGGTAAAATGAACGTGCGCATCGGCAAATGCCGAAAAGACCGTGGCACCGCCAAGATCGACGCCGATCGAACCGTCATCGGGAAAGCTCATCTGAAAACCGGTCTGCTTGATCATGCCATTAACGACATGCATGGTGTCAAAGTCTTTGCGCGAATAATCGGGCAGATTGCGGCCTGAAAAATTATAAAAAAAGACTTTTTTCATGTTTGCAGTGTATGGTTTAGTGCCTGATCGACAATCAGAAGGGCAGATTGCGATAAAAATGTATCAGGGCGGCAAAGCAGCTCGCCAGCCACTTAAAGGGCGGAAAAAGCATTCTGCCGAAGAAGCCCAGAAGTTTTGACAATCTGGTTATGCGCAGGGCCCAGAAAATTATAAAAAAGGCGGCACAGAAGGCAACGAGAAAGGCCGAATAGAAAAGCCAGGCGCCGGTCTTGCCGCAGGGGCGGCAGATGGCGTCAAGCTGGCACGGCTTGAGGGTGTTGCCAAGCAGGCGGCAGGCTATCTGTGCGGGAACGGCCCGCGATACGGGTCGACCGGCACATTCTCGGTTCAGGTTTTTCAACGGTACCATAACTGCGATGTTACCAGAACCGCTTCGCCTCTTCAACTGATTTTGAGGTTTAAAAAAGAACCGACCGATGCTAAAGTATCTGCATGAGTGACAGGATTCACAATAATTCAGATGACGGCTTCGGCCTGGTTCCGGTTTGTTTCGTTCCCGGGCCTATGCGGCGCATGCTTGGGCGCACAACCTTCAGACTTGAAGCCGATCGGGTCGTGATCGATACCGCCTCTTCTACCTGTGAAGTTTTTCTGAAAGATGCCAGAGATATCAGGCTGAGCCGTGGCACAGTTATCATTGCCAGAAATGATGCGGTGGAGCACAAATTGAACTGCGGTCGTCGGGCACCTCAGATTTTTCAACTGCTGCAGCGCCTGAAAGCCGAAAATGATGAATTTATCAGCTTTATGCAGCATAGCGGGGCGGTTTCTCCCCGAAATGGTTTCGAGTTCATGCTGCGCTGTCTCGAATTCAGGGCATTGCCCTACGTAAGAGCAGTTGAAGCTGTTCTTAAAACCGCTGCCGATAATTGTCTGACCGATATTCATCTTGAGCCGGTTGATTCTGACAGAGTTAAAATTACCTTTCGTCAGGCCGGAGAGATTAAAAGCGGGCCAGAAATGAACCTTTTCCAGCACGATCGTGTAACTGCACGCCTCAAGCATCTTGCAGGTTGTCTGGCACACATTGCTGACACCGCTCAGGAAGGCGCATTCCGTCACGGCGGCATTTCGGTTCGTGTTTCGACGTTTCCCGCCGGAAACGGCGAAAGGGTCTCACTGCGTATCATTTCACCGGTTCGCTTTAAAAAAGTTGCTGATCTTGGCTGGTCAAAAGATGTCGCAGGCAAATGGCTCGAAAATATCCGCGGCCAGCGTGGACTTTTTATTATTTCCGGGCCGGTTGGCAGCGGCAAGACAACGGCCATGTACGCGACCCTTTCTGAACTCTCGACCGCTGACAACGCTCTGAGGGTCGTCACCGTCGAAGACCCGGTTGAAGCGGTTATTCCGGATATCTGCCAGTCTTCGCTCGACCAGTTGAAGGAAAAAGATCTGTCACAGGCCTTCAAGCATTTATTGCGACAGGATCCGAATGTTATTGCCCTCGGTGAGATAAGAGATGTAAAATGTATCAGAGAAGCTTTGCAGGCAGGTTTGTCTGGTCATCTGGTGCTGGCTACCTTTCATGCCGGGTCGATTGGCGAGGCGGTTGACCGTATCAGGCAGATGGGTGGGGAAGACCTGCTGATTCTATCGGGCCTTAAGGGCATAATGCACCTGCAGCTGCGCCGGCAGAATGGTAAAATTGTTTCTGAGGCAGAGTTTGCTCTGTCAGATGGCAAAGAAATGAGGAAGATCTGATGCTCGCAGGAGATAAATTCAATCTTGATGCTCTGGTTCGGGCTCTTGATTCACGGGACCTGCCGGTTTTTAATCTTGGTATTCTTCTTAGAGACGGCACACCACTTCCACAGGCTCTGAGGCAGGTGGCCGTTAATGCGCAAAACCGGAGCATAAAAAATTCAGCTGCGAGAGCCGCCGAATTACTTGCCGCCGGAAATCCCTGTGCCCAGGTTTTTGCCGGTTCAGAGACTCGTGGTTTTCCGCCGCATGCAAGGTTCATCCTGGCATCGCCGCTTGAAGACCGGCTGAAAGGGCATCTTTTAAGCAGCTGGCAGCCGCGTTACCCGTCGGCCTTTTCTTTTTCCATGCACCTTTATTATCCGGCGCAGTCCATTGCAATTGGTTTTCTCAGCATGCTTTCTCTTGTAACCTTTGTATTGCCACAGTTCAGAGAGATCATGCTCGGTACCGGCCTGCCTCTTGATGGCATCAGCGGATGGATAATTGAAGCCTTCTGCAGCTCAGAGGGCTTCTTAATGGCTTTTTTAGCCCCGGTCGGTATTGCTGCCATTCTGGCTATGGTTTTTTACCTCGGAAAATTTCTCTTTGGCGCCTATGATTCTTACGATCAACTTAATCTTTTCCGTATGCTGAGCCAGATACCATCCGATCAACGTTTCAGGGTTCTCGAAGTGATGGCTGCACCGCACAATTTTCCCAGGCTGGCAAAGCCTCTTAAAGCATTTGCAAGAGCTGTAAACAACGGTGAGAGCATTGTGCCTGCCGCGGAAAAGTCAGGTCTTGATGGCCTTACCAGCTGGTTTTTGCAGCTCTCAGCCATCGATGCGGGCAGCAATCTGATTCTCGAACAGGGGGCGACCATGCTCGAAACCAGGGTTTACTGCGGTCTCGAACGCGCTGGCCGTCTGCTGGAAATTGCCAGCGTACTGCTTCAGGGCGTTCTGTTTGGCGGCGTGGTTTTTGCGGTGTTTCAGACAATGATTAATATCATGCTGGGGGCCATCGCATGAATGAGCAACAGCAGAACAGCCACGAAATTATCACTTTCTGTCAGCTGCTTGCGGTGGCCCTGAAGAGCGGGCGTCCCATTCCCGAAACTCTTGCAGCGATCGGAACGCGCTCTGGCAGCTCAAAGGCTTCCCAATGGGCGGTTCATCTGGCAGACAAAATGTCAGAGGGGCACCCGGTCGAAGATGCCTGCCGCGAACTCACTGATTTTGACCCGGTTCTTGCCAGGTTGATGCCGTTACTCGGCAACAACCGCCTGCTTAAAATTCTCGAACTCTATACCGGTTTTCTTGTTAACCTCGAAAGAGTTCGAGAAAGCCTCAAGACCGCACTCTTTTACCCGGCAGTTGTTGTCACACTGCTGCTGGCACAGTTGATGCATCTGAATTTCAGTCTTTTTCCACATGTTTATGAGCAGGCCGCAGCATTATCATCGCCATTGCCAATGACGGTACGCCTGCTTTACTTTGCCAGCTTTGATCTGTGGCCAATTTCTCTGCCAATACCACTATTGATGATTATTTCGGCCATTTTCATGCTGAGAACTTTTTTTTCGGCAAAAATCGACAGCCGGTCACTAGCTGCCAGATTTGCAAGATTTGGTGAAGCTCTGCAGCTTCAGGAAACCGGGCGGCTTCAGGGCGTCATAAGTCTTTATCTGGAAGCGGGTTTTCCGCTGGCTGTTGCAATCGAAAATGCGGCCGGTTTGACCCATGGCAGAGATTCTGATGCTCTGCTGAACGTGGCAGAGGCTTTGAAACATGGCGAAGGCCCGGCCAGTGCCTTTGCCCTGAGTCCGGCACTCAAACATGTTGGCTCTGATAAATCCGATGCCGGTTCTTTGGCAGAACGTCTGAAATACGCCTCAGAAAGTAATTATCGCCATTCATACAGCCTGCTGAAAAGTATTTCGAATGAAATGCTTCTGATTGCGCTGCTAATCACCGGTCTTTTCGTCGGGCTGGTTGCCTCTGGCGTCTTTGGCTCTTATTACTGGGCTCTGTGGAGTATATGAACATGAAAACAAAGAAGGGAATGACCCTGATCGAAACCAGTCTGACTGTTATGCTTGTGTCAATGCTGCTGCTTGGGCTTTTTGAGCTGGCCCAGGTGCAGCGCAATGTTATCAGACGCCTGCAGCACAATACTACGGCTCTCTATCTCGTTGAAAGCATTAAAAACCAGATCAGATACGAATTCAGTCGGGGCGCGACCGCCTCTGATATTACTTCTGAAAGTTTTTCGGGACTTACTGAAAGCTATTCATGGATAATCGACCTGGCACCTGAACCTGATAATCGCCTGGTCAAGGTTTCTCTACATAATACTACCGGGGGCCGGTATGCTACCATGTATAAGTTCGAGGTGCGCATGCCATGAAGAGAACAGAGCAAGGCTTCACCCTGATTGAACTGATGATTG
This sequence comes from Candidatus Rifleibacteriota bacterium, assembly GCA_029560455.1. The sequence goes on along the minus strand of JAKQKW010000310.1, from coordinate 13,699 downwards.
TTATTGCTATTATGGGTATTGTTGTAACCAGCATCTACCCGAGCCTTCTGACTATGATTGTTCAAGATCGGCAACAAAACGCCATTTTGCGTGATGCCGCCGGTCTGACAAGGCTCTTTGGTCTTTTCAAGACCGAATTGAAGCAGCCGGTTAAAGTTGTTTCTGCAGATGAAAAGGGTGTCAGATTCTCCGATGACCGGGCCATTGAAATACTTAACGGCGGCCGGGCTGTAAAAATTGGTCACGCGGTTGTCAGGCTTGAAGGCGGTGCCCGCTGCTGGGGTTTCGAAAAAATTGATGATCGAACATTTTCTTCGCAGATCAAGAATGGTCCTGACCGCATCAGAGCCATCTGGCGCACAGGAGAACTATAAATGAACAACCGTCGTGGTTTTACCATCTTCCTGTTTTTTCTCGTAATCATGATTGTTCTTTTTGGCGCGTTTTTTGCCCAGACAAGCGAAATTATCAGTATCGGTCGCCAGCAGAGCTTTTATCTTAAAAAATATACCAGCCTGTCGCCGGTGGTGGCAGAAGTTCCGACGACTCTCTCCGAAGAGGAATTGCGCCATTTGAACGAGCAGCTGCAGGAAAGGTAGATTGTTGTTTTGACTCTTGAACAGCACAATATTGCAGCTCTTCTCGGGTCTTCTGAGGCAGGAGAGCGCAAACAGGGCCTCGTGCTTGCCGCCCGCTCGAATATTGTTGCGCTTGTTCCACGCATCACGGAAATGGCGGGCAATGACCCCGACCCTGAAACCAGGTATCTGGCACGCAAAGCGCTCGAGCATCTTAAGCAGCAGGAACAATCGGAACCGGCGTCGTCACCTGACCGGTTCGCTGCCGTTGACATCGAAAAGCTTTTTCACTCCGAAGACCCGCACGCCAGATTTGCCGGGCTAAAAAAAGTTCTCACCGAAAAAACTCCCACCGGTAGATTTCTTCTGCTCGACGCCCTGTCGCGCGAGCCAATGGTTCAGCTGCAGGCCAGTCTGATAATCGGAGTCGGGCATTTTCGTAATGAAGGCGATGCCCCGGCTCTGGCAAAATACCTGAAGAGTGAAGATGCACGCGTGCGTGCCAATACAGTTGAAGCACTTGCGATGATTGGCAGCGAAGAGGCTCTCAGGCAGATAATTGCTGTGATGGGCGACCAGGATAATCGTGTAAAAGCCAATGTGCTCAAAGCACTGCAGGAAATCGGCGGCCAGTCACTGTTCAATCTGCTGAAAAAGATGGCAGTCGACGATCGACCATGGGCAAGGGCATCGGCAGTTTTCGCTTTTTCGCGTATAAAATCCCCGCAATCACTCGTGGTGCTGGCAGGTATTGCCCAGTCTGACCCCGAAAAGAATATAAGGGCAAGGGCACTGCATGCCATCCGTGTCGAAAAAGAAGCGGGAAATCCGGCTGCGGCAGTAATCCTGGCGAAGCTAACAGAAGTTTCGCCAGAACCAGAAAAGACCGCTGGTGATATTCTTGTTGAGCCGGCGACTGATAGTGATCTCCCCAGCTATCTTCTGAGTCCCGAAGCAGCAACCCGTTATCTCGCTCTGACCCTTATAAATGCCGGTAACCTGCCGGTTTTTAAAAATTCCTTCATTAAAGCATTTGAGGCCGAAGAAGATTTTTTTCTGCTGGGTCTGATGCTTAATCTGGTGCGTGACCTTAAAATTGTAGAATGTTTCAGTCGTTCGCGCCTGCTGCTGATGCATCAGGATGATCGGGTAAGAGCGAATGCGGTTGAAGCAATTGCCGTGACCGACCTGGCGAAAGCTGCAGAATTGTTGCCACCCCTTCTTGAAGACCAGAACAGCCGGGTTGTCGGCAATGCTCTGCTGGCACTTGAAAAGGCGGGAAAAGCCGATATTGTTGCAGAACTGAAGCGCATGCTTGGTCGCGGTCGCGAATCTTTCAAACACAGCGTAATTTATGTTATTTCGCAGATCAGAGAAGCAATGGTGATACCCTTGCTCGAAAAGCTTCTGCGCGATCCGAACCCGCGGTTGCGCGATAAAGCCTTCACTGTTCTGCAGACCTACGCTGCCGCAAGGGTAAGCGGGGCTTCTGTCTTTCTTCGTGATGTCGAGAAGCAGATTCAACTCGAAAAAAATCGCGATTCATTTTTTGATAACAGCCTTGATGTCGCTTTTGCCGGGCTTATCAACATGATCCGTTCCAGTTCGGGGGCCATTGCCGAAATCACTGAAAAAATTCAGATTGAACGCACACCTCAGAACGAAAAGGCGGCCCTGTTAACTCTTGCCAGCCGTTGTCTCGAATTGAAAATCGTCGATGCAAGAACCCTTGCATCGCTTTCTCAGATCGAAAGTGAACTGAATACTGTAGATGAACTATTGCAGAAGACTGCTGCCGGCGATCATGCTTCTTTGTCGCTGCCCGAAAGTGCAAAAATGGTTTCTGAAGAACAGCTGCTTAAAATTGAGCGCGAGAGCCTTGTGGCAAGAAAAGAGGCAGTTCTGGCTGCCTATGCTTTCGATTTCTTTAATGGCCGGGCTTCGCTTGATTCTCGAACTTTCTCATTACTGAGAACCGAACTCGGCCGTGTTGAAGGCAGTCTTTGCTCGCTGGTTCCGCAGAAGCTTTTTTCCATGCTTCCGGCAAAAGATGCTGCTGTCAGCGAAATTTTCGACGTCACCATGCGCCTGTATCAGAAGCATGTTTACACTTTTTCAGTGAAAACACTCCTGCAGTTTGGCAAATGGCTGGCTGGTTTCGCGGTTCTTGGCGGTATCTGCCTGGCCTTTATGGCCGCCAGCCCGCCCGTGGCCGGCTTTTTTATGATTTTTTTTGTTCCGTATTACGGCTATAAGTCTCTTCAGATGATGGTAGAGTGGAAAATCCTCATTACTTTGATGGTTGACGACTACATTCATGGTCGTGAATGCGACAACGAAAAGATACGCGAAAAATCTGCCGGTCTTTTCAACAGTGTGTTTGCCATTTCTTTGAAAAAACACCTGATGCTGGGTCTTTGGCTGATAATTGCCGGTTTCTGCACCGCCTCGATTATCGGTGCTGCCACCATGTTTGGGCGCCAGGGTATCATCTGGTCTGTCGGCGTCATGTGTGCATTGGTCGTTGGCATTTTAGTTATGGGCGGCGCTTATTTTCGCTACCTTCTGGTTGAGCCGGCTTCTGTAATTTCTCCAAAACTCGATGCCTTCGATGTCGCCGATCGCTATTACAATCGTGACCGTCTCAAACTCGGGTCACTGTTCATTTTTGCCACTTTTATCATGACCATCATCACCGGCACGTCGACCGAAATAATGACTTTCTTCATGCCGGTTCTGCCGGCTCTGATCAGCTTTATTCTAATTCAGGCGCTTTCGATGGTGTCTGAAATCTGCCTCGCCCCGATCATCTATTCAAATCTGGTTATCTATTACCTGATGAGCCAGAAAGCCGATCAGGCATAACTAGCCCTGCCGGGATCTTTTGAAGAGAACAGCGAGACCGGTACCGGCGAGAAACCCGAAAATGTGAGCATCGAAGGCGATGTTCGCGCCGATTTTGCCAGATTGTGACATCTGCAGCATGTTCAGCAGAAAATAGAAGCCAAGCACTACCAGAGCAGGCACGTCGATGCGCCTGATAAAGAACCAGACCGGGCAAAAGTAACTGGTTATGCGGTTGCGCGGAAACAGAACCAGGTAAGCTCCCATGACGCCACTGACGGCGCCGCTTGCGCCAATAAGAGGAACCGATGAATCGCTTTGCAGCAGCGCATGGGCCAGGCTCGAAAAAATGCCGACCGCCACATAAAAAATGCCGAATTGCAGCGACCCCATATTTTCTTCGACGTTGTCAGAAAAAATCCAGAAAAACCACATGTTCGTTATCAGGTGCATCCAGCCGGCATGCAGAAAAATGCAGGTGAATGGCATCAGATAGAGCCACAGGGTCGATGATTTTACCGTCATCAGATCAGGCTGAAACAGTTCGAAGCCGCCAGGCCCGATCTGTTCGGCTATTTTTCGCTGCTCTTCGTCGGCAACAAAATTCTGCAGCGGGATCGGGTAACTGGTCTGGTCACCGAAAAAAGCCGTCGGAACCAGACCGTGCCGGTAAATGAAATGCACAAGATTGCTGCGACCTGAAGCGCCGAAGCCGAGGATGACCGTGTAGAGATGAACGAGCAGGCACAGCCCGATAACCAGATAACTGATTATCGGAACTGTTTTAACTGCTTCATTATTCTGGTCATGCAGCGGAAAGAACATGATCTGTCGGTATTCAGCCCTTCAGGCCAGAATGTCTCAACAGAGCTTCGGTTGAGGCATCACGACCACGGAACATCCGGTAAACTTCAATCGGGTGTTTGCTGCCACCAAGCGAAAGCACGGTGTCACGATACTTTCTTCCCAGTTTTCTGACCGCTTCTTCGTTGTCGAGACCGGCTTCTTCAAAGGCGGCAAACGCGTCGGCGCTGAGCACCTCTGCCCATTTGTAACTGTAATAACCGGCCGAATAGCCACCTGAAAAGATATGTGAAAAGCTGCAGAGAAAGCGTTCATGCTCGTATGGCGGCATGATGGCCGTTTCGGCAGCTATGCGGCGTGCAGCGACAAACGGAGATTCAGAGCCATTTACATCGAAATAATGATGCAGAAACATGTCAGTCTTGCCGAATTCAAGCTGGCGCAACATTGCTGAACCAGAGCGGAAATTCTTCGCCGCGGTGATTTTATTGAACAGATCATCCGGCAGAGTTTCGCCACTTTCATAATGCTTGGCCATGCCCAGAAGGGTAGGGCGGTTGTAGCACCAGTTTTCCATGAACTGACTTGCGAGTTCGACCGCATCCCACTCGACGCCGTTGATACCAGCGGCTTCGGCCTCGTCGATCACTGTCAGCATACCCTGTGAACCATGACCGAATTCATGAAACAGGGTGGTGACCTCGTTGAAGCTCATCAGTGAAGGCCGGCCATCGATCGGCGGCGTGCCGTTGCAGACAAGATAAATGACCGGCAGGCGCACTTTCCCGCTGATAATGCGGCGGCCAAAGCATTCATTCATCCAGGCCCCACCGCGTTTTTCGGCCGGGCGTGAATACGGATCGAGGTAAAAATGGGCAATAGTCTGCCCTTTTTCGTTGTTGATTTCGAAGAATTCGATGTCTTCATGCCACTTCGGAACATCCTGCATCGCCGATTTGACAATTTTGATGCCGAAAAGCCTTTCGCTGAGGCTGAACAGACCATCGAGAACGCGAGGCAGCGGAAAATACGGGCGAAGCTGCTCATCGGTATAATCATAGAGCTTTTCACGCAGTCTTTCTGCCCAGAATGCTGCATCCCAGTGTGCCAGCGGTTCTTTCTGCCCTGAGTCGGCTGCCATCTTTTTCAATTCGGCGAGTTCCTTTTCGGCAAATGGCCTGGCCGGCTTTTCCAGCTCCTGAAACATTTTTTCAACCGCAGCCACACCCGGAGCCATTTTGGTGTCAAGACTCAGTTCGGCAAAGGTCTTGAAACCAAGAATCTGTGCCTCTTCACGGCGTAGTTTGAGAAGCTCACTGATAATCTCCGAATTGTCGAACTTACCATTCGAAGCCCGGGTCATCATCGCATGATAAACCTGCTGACGTTGCTCGCGGTTGCGACTGTGCTGTAGAAAAGGCCCTGAACTCGGGTAATCGAGGGTAATGCGCCATGGGCCGTTTTCGGGGTCGGCTTTCTGGCCTGGCTGGCCCTTTTCCTTTGCATAAGACTGTGCCGCAAGCTGTTTGAGATTGTTAGGCCAACCTTCAACATCGGCTTTACTGGTGATTATCAGTTCATAAGCTTTGGTGGCGTCGAGAACATTGTTTGAAAAATCTGTGCCCAGCTTTGACTTGCGGTTGATGATTTCGTTGAAACGATCTTTGGCAGCACCTTCAAGACCCACACCGGCATGCTCGGCAGCCTTGATTTTCTTTTCGATGATGCGTTTGCGGGCATCGTTGAGTTTTTCATATTCTGCGCTGGCTCTGAGCTTTTTCAGACCCTCGTAAACCGGTTTGCTCTGAGACATCCTCAGGCTGAAGCCGATAACCTTCGGCAGGACTTCCTGATGCGCCTTGCGCAGAGCATCGGAATTTTTGACGCTTACCAGGTGATTGATTACCCCCCAGGTGTATTCGAATGGCAGATCAAGATCTTCAAGAGGCTGACACAGCCCTTCCCAGGTCGGAACGATATTAGCTTCAATCTGCTGCAGTCTGTTTTCGACTTCTACCAGGGTTGCTTCCATGGCCGGAACAACATGTTCGGGTGTGATCAGATCAAATCTCGGCAGGCCTTCGCGTGCCATCAGTGGATTATTTTGCAGACTCATGAAAATTCCTTTCCGTGCATAAATATTAACCCCGACATTCTAGAATGATTCACCCGCCATTGCCAAATAAATTATTCCTCGATTGAATTTGCTGCGGGAGATTTTGAGTAAATAACCTGCCGCTTTCGACCGATAAGGGGATTATGAAAAATACACCAGCATTCTGCTGCCCGCAGACCAGACTGATATTGCTGCTGATCGTCGTTATTACCGCCCTGGCGGCTTCAGGCTGCACTGAAAAAACCGGTGCCATCGAAGACCCGGTCGCGCCATGGTATCCTTCATACGTGACCCCAACGGTGTCAAACCTGAAAGCCTATGCAACCAGCATTTCACGCTGCAGTGGCGGCATTCTCAAATTGACCTGTGACTGGACAAGCCCGGGTGCCGTTTCTACTATCACAGCCTATGTCGGTTTCGTCAGAACCATTCAGAACCCCAAAACCGAGCCGGTTGGCATCATTGCTTCACAAGTGGCGTCTCTCAGCCGCGATATAAGATTCTCGTTTCTGGGGCAGATCGCCACCACAACCGCTACAACAACTGCCTGCGTCGCTTCAGAAACTGAAGCCTTTTACCGCAGATTTAACGAACCAATCAAGGTGGTTACCAAAATCGGCACCAGCGAAACCGCCGGCCAGTGGGGCGCCGAAATACCGTTTGCGCACGAAGATATTGCCAGCGCCCCATTGGGCGTTCACCAGATGATTTTCTACATGGAAATCAACCACCACAAGACCAATACCCACGCTTTTGAACTGACTTTTGTTCCATGAAACGGTTTTGATATAAAACAGATCGCCCCGGGCTCTTTTCTGGCCCGGGGCGATCTGCTTTTTACCGTCAGAATTTTTTCATCGAGATCAGAGATTCGTCAGCGAGAACTTCATCGCGCAATGGGCAGTCGTGCAGATGATCGCAGCTTTTGCAATATTTATTCTTCCGTGGCGCGAACTCTTTTTCGTGAATCATTTCGTAGGCAGTTTTGTCGATGGTCTCGACAACTTTCGGAATATCGTCACGGGTGCGCCGCGTCTCAAGTTTCACATCGTGATCGAGCATCAACAGTGACAGTTTGCTGATCTTGAGCCCGAGAGTGTCTTCACATGCCCAGTAATAAATACTCAGCTGTTTGTCATGATCGATGGCATCCTGAGTGCGCATTGTCGGCTCGGTCTTGTAATCGAGAATTTCATACGTGCCGTCTTCGAGCTTGTCGATGCGATCGATGAAACCGGTCATTACCGCATACTTGCCGCACGGAATCTCGAAATAATCTTCGATCGAGTAGGCTGGTTTGAATTCGCAGTCTTTGATGAAATGGTTGTAATACATCGTTATCTGCCTGATGCCATCCTGGCGATACTGTTCTTCGGTCGCATCAGAGTCGAAACCCTCGCGGTGCGTCATGCGCACCTCTTCGAAGATTTCGAGAACCCGTTCGAGTGAAGGTTTCGGAATCGGGTTGACCGGGTCGTAAACACGCTCGAAGGTTTCGTGAATCGTGGTGCCGAAACTGAAGAACGGCTGCGGCTTCGGCGGCACCTTATCGATGTAGAGCTTGCGATAAGAGCGCGGACAGTTGAGATAGAGGCTCATCTTCGAGTAGCTGAGCCTGATGCGCTGTCTGAACTGCTCCTGCGTTTCGCCGGCCATTTCGTGGGGCTTGACCTTCCATTCGGGGCACGGGCCATAAAACTCGCACCAGGCACAGAGCGAACCTTTTTTCGGTTCAAATTCGTTTTTATTGATTGAGGTCACCAGATCGGCCATTTTCAGCTTGTGGGCCTGAATGTCGGCTTCGGTCGGCACCAGACTGTAGCGCTTGTTGTTCGACATATAGTGATACGAAACTTTGGCGATGCGCCCCGGCCATTTCTGATTGGCGGCGAGAAACATGTTCATCAGACTCGCGTCTTCATTGATGACACGCTCATCCGGCACCTTCTTGCCGGTCTTGTAATCGATGATTTCGAGCTTGCCGTCAGGCAGCTGGTCGATACGGTCGATCTGCACCACGGTGTCGACGCCGTTCCAGCTCCATTTGGCGCCGGTTTCGAACATTACCGGGTTTTCGCTGCCGTCGAGGCCCTTGAAATACTCTTCAAGCATCACATTGGCGCGCACTTTGAAGCGTTCTTCCTCTTCCTGATCAGCATAACCGTCAGGAATCCAGTATTTGTTGAGAATACCCCTGAACGGGTTCGCTTTGACCCGGCCGCGCTCGTAGTTCTCGTGAAAATCGCGCAGGGCGAAATGAATCGACCGGTCAAAGCTGAGATTTGGCGTCGGCCTGGCTTCTTTCGGCACCCGGTCGATATACTTCATGCGGTATTTCAGCGCACATGAATTGAAGCAGCTGATCTTGCTCGGCGACAGCAGCATGCTTTTTGCGTCGTCGCAGATTTCGAGATAATCGCAGTAGCTGCACAGCGGGTTGCGCTGGCCCTCGAAGGTTGCTTCGAGATTTTCCCTGATGAATTCGGTGAACGAAAGTTTGAGCTTTTCGATATCCTGCGAGGTTGGCGTGAACGGAATCACATCGCCGGTAAGCAGGTAGACATAAGAAAGCTTTTCGACCCGGCCGGGGTAGAGGCGGTCAGCGATGAACCAGTTGTAAACGCCGCTCAGATCGAGTCTGGCTTCGTGCGGCGTCATCGCTTTTTTCGCGGTTTTATAAATGATTACATGGAAGTTGCCGTTCGGCAGCAGGTCGATACGGTCGAAGCGGGTGGTCAGAACCAGCTCTTCATAGCCGATGCGGGCCTGTTCGCCGATAGAATGCACTTTCGGAAAAGCGGTTCTGATAAGCTCGTTGAGATTGTTGAAGGCGGTGTAGGCTTTGCCGAGAACCTCGTCACGGCCTTCTGGGCTGAGTTCGCCATCTTTGCCGAGCTTTTGCGCTGCCTTTTCGAGAAGCGCGCCCGCTTCGATGAACCTGCCGCCGCTGATGTATTCCTGCAGCATTGACTGCAGCAGCTGGTAAAGAACCAGGGCCGGCTTTTCTTTATCAGGAACCGGGGCCTTGGTGATATAGCGGAACTGGTAGCGGCGCGGGCATTCGCGCAGGGTCTGAATTTTCGACATCGAAACGATCAGGCGTTTTTCGCCGCAGACCGATGCTGCGACACAGGTGGCACATGCCGGGCCGCCAAGCGGTTCGAAGTTCTTGCGCCTGATCTGTTCGCCAATACTCTGTAGCAACTGTCTGCCCTTGCGCAGCATCGCATCGCCAATGCTGATGCGAACTTCTTCGCCATACCTGAGAAAGACGCAGGCGAAGCTTTTTACTTTGCCGGGCCAGCGGTTGTCGGCCGCCGCGCAGATTGCCGAGATAACCGGGTCGGTCAGCAGGTCGGCCTGGGTCATCAGCCTTTTGCCGGTTTTGTAATCGATCAGCACCAGATTACCTTCATGATCACTGTCAATGCGGTCAATGGTAGTCTGAAAGCAGAATGAATCGGTGTTGAATTCGATGAACTCATTGACCAGCTTGGTTCGCGATTTCGGAAACAGCCGATTGAGATAATTCGCCAGATATTCGCGCCCCGAATTCTTGATCTCGGTCTGCATCTCTTCGGGCAGGTCAGCCGGAATCATCTTATAGAAGGTCGTGAACAGAGTGCTTTCTGGCCCCTGTTCAGTTGTCGGCCGGTAATCACGGTGAAAATGGGCGAGAGCGTCATGCAAAGGTCGGTCTAGCGCCAGATCGATAGAAGGCTCGTCATTCTGGCCGCTTTTGAGGTGCTTGACATAAATGGCCGCATATTTATGCGGGCAATCCAGAAAAGACCTGATCTTGGAGGCATTGAGAGCCGGAATCTGACCCACCGGGCAGGTATCCTGAAACTCACAGTAGCCGCAGGCAGACGATCTTACCGGCTCAAACTTGCCCTGATAAATGGCTTCGCCGATGTCGAGATAGCGCTTGCGGGCGACGGCCATTTCGTTGTTGTTGCGCAGCACGCTTAGACTGCTGCCGTCCTTGAGATAAATATAGGTTATTCTTTTGACCTTGCCGGGCCATATCGAATCAGTCGCAAGAAACAGCATCTGCGTGGCCAGTGCTTTTTCGAGTTCCTCGACGCCGCCATAGGGCTGTTTGCCCGATTTATAGTCGATCAGTTCGATCGAACCGTCGGGGTTGCGGTCAACGCGGTCTATTTTGCCGGTATATTCGCCACCGGCGATATCGACCTTGAAAAAATAATCGACTTCGATATGGCGTGAAGGGCCTTTGCAGTATTTGTCAAAATATGCCCGCAGGCCATTTTCGGCCTGCAGCCGGAATTCTGCTTCCTGGGCGGGTGACTCGTAGCCGCGCGGGTCCCAGTTTTCGGTGAGCAGGGCCAGCAGTCTGTCGAGTTTGAACGGCTCATCGGCTTTCTTGCTGCGATAGAAGGCTGCCATGGTTTTATGCAGGGTCTGGTCGAATGAAAGGTGCGGGCTGGCCCCTGCGGGGCGCTGCAGACGCCTGATATGCGTAAAATAGAATTTCTTCGGACAGGTCTGATAGAGATCGAGCTTGCTGCCGCTCAAAGAAGTTTTTATCTTGGCTGGCCCGTTATCAGGCGTTTTTGTGGCCGGAGTGGCGGGCTTGCCTGCTGCCCCCTGGCCGGTTGGCCCTTGCACCGGGGGCTTACCCGGCGTGACCGGCTTTTCTTTCTGCTCAAGACTTTTCTTGTGATCCTGGGTTTTGCGAAACAGTCTCGAAAAAAGGTCGGGCTTGTCAGCCATGCTCAGACTCCTTCAGATTGCATTTTTCTATTATAGACGAAATTCTTCTGATAGCAAACAGCAACAAGACCCGCCGGTGCGAAAAAGAAATATTATTGGCATTCTGCAGAAAATGAGTTAATGTTAAGGCAGAACGATCAGGAGGTTTGCCAATGGGCGCGTTGCTGGTGCTTGCGGGCACCCTTATGCTGATGATGAGCTCTATCTGGATCGTCGGCGAAGCCTTGAAAAAAGATGTTGTTCTCGGAGCGCTTGCTCTGGTGGCTTTTCCGTTTTACAGTGTTTATTACACATTCTTTGTCGATTACCGCAGTCACCACGTGCCTTTTTTTACGGGTCTTGGCGGCGCCGTTCTCTTGATAATCGGCTACTTTACAGGAATCTAACCATGCATAAAAACCTTCTTGAAATCATTGTATCAGACGAGCGACCCGGCGAGATTATCGTTAAACTCAAAGGTGAAGTCGACCAGCTGACAGTAAAAAATCTTAAAAAGATCCTTGAAGAGCACAAGGCTGAAGATGCCTGTGAGCTGATTTTTGACCTCGACGAAGTCGAATTCATGGCCAGTGCCGGCCTGGCAATTTTTGCCTATTACAAAGAACTCTTCAACAAAAAGAAGGCTGACCAGCGACTGCGGGTTATCAACTGCAGCCCCGGCGTCTATAGAATTTTTCATCTCACCATGCTCGACGAAATGCTCGAAGTGCAGCAAAAATCCGAAGAATTCTGACTGGTAAAGTTTGGGGCTTTACCTGCTGCATCGGCGTTTATCCATGTTAATCCGTGGCTGAAATAAAACCGGCCGCTGGCGATAAGCCAGCGGCCGGTTTTATTGAAACAGAATCAGAATTTTACGCCGAAAACCTTGAAGATAAAGGCATATTCGAACGCTATTTCCTTGATGTAATCGTAACGGCCGGATGCACCGGCATGACCGGCATCGAGGTTGGTTTTGAGCAGCAGCAGGTTCTTGTCTTTTTTCGTGTCGCGCAGTTTGGCCACGAACTTGGCCGGTTCCCAGAACGAGACGCGCGGATCGTTCAGCCCGCCGGTGACCAGCATGTCAGGGTAATTCTGAGCGCTGACGTTGTCATAAGGCGAGTAGGAAAGCATGTATTCGAAATATTCTTTTTCTTCGGGATTGCCCCATTCTTCGTATTCTTCACGAACCAGTGGCAGGCTCGGGTCGAGCATCGTGTTCATGACATCGACGAAAGGTACATCGGCAATCACGGCTTTGAACAGGTCAGGCCGCATGTTCACCACTGCGCCCATCAGCAGCCCGCCGGCACTGCCGCCGTTGATGACCAGTTTCTGCTTTGTGGTGTAGCCAGCACTTACCAGGTGCTCGGCGCAGGCAATAAAGTCTGTGAAAGTGTTTTTCTTTTTCAGCAGCTTGCCATCGTTATACCAGGGGCGGCCCATTTCCTGCCCGCCGCGGATATGTGCTATGGCATAGGTGAAGCCTCTGTCGAGAAGTGACAGTCGTATAGAAGAAAAATACGGGTCGTAAGACGAGCCGTAAGAGCCGTAGGCGGTCAGGTAGAGATTGGCCGGTTCCTTGCCGTGCATGTCGCGGCGATAAACAAGCGAAATCGGCACCATTACACCGTCGGCGGCTTTGGCAAAAATACGCTCTGCATGATAGTTTTCTTTTTTGAATGTCCCAAGCACTTCGGTTTCTTTTTTCAGCTCGGCTTTGCCGGCATTCATGTCGAAATCGAAGACTGACTCTGGCGTGGTGAGCGAGTAATAACGGTAACGCACCAGATTGGTGTCAAATTCAGGATTGGCGTCGAGACTGACACTGTAAACCGCTTCTTCGAACGGAATAAACTTGAATTCACCGGTTTTACAATCGTAGTAACGAACTTTCTGCAGGCCATCTTCGCGTTCTGAAATCACCAGGTGCCCCGAAAATTCATCAAGGTCGTCGATAAGAACATTATCGCGGGCCGGAACGAATTCTTCCCAGCTGGCTGAGGCGATATTGTCGAATTTAGTGCGCATGATCTTGAAATTGACGGCGTTTTCGTTGGTGAGAATGTAAAAATAGTCGCCATGGCAGATCAGACCGTATTCAATGCCTTTTTCGCGCGGTCTGAAAATCTTGAATTCGCCTTCGGGGGTTCGGGCATCGAGAAATCTCACTTCAGAGGTCGTCGAGCTGCTCGATGAAATCAGAAGAAATCTGCGGTCGCGGCTTTTGCCGATGCCGGTCCAGAACTGGCCGTCTTTTTCTTCATAAACGTCTTTGTCTTCTTTAACGGGCGTGCCGAGAACATGCCGCTTGATCAGGCAGGCTCTACCGGTGTCATCCATCAGGGTATAGAACACGGTTTTGTTGTCAGCCGCCCACTGAACACCGTAGGTGGTTGAAGCTATGCGGTCGGCATAGGTCTCACCGGTGGCCAGATTGATGAAGCCAAGCTCGAACTTTTCAGCGCCCGAAGTATCGGTTGAATAGGCGAGAATATTGTGATCAGGGCTTACCTTCAGGGTGCCGACTGCAAAATATGGTTTGTTTGCAGCATATTTGTTTTCGTCGAAGATGATCTCTTCTGGAGCGCCTTCTTCAACGCCGCGTCGGCAGTGAATTTTATACTGCTTGCCCTCT
>JAKQKW010000307.1 GCA_029560455.1 Candidatus Rifleibacteriota bacterium | reverse complement strand
CAATTTGCCCAGCTTTTGCATGGCCCCATTCAGAAAAGAATCGAGGTCAGGCTGGTAATCATGCGGAGATGTAAGGTAAAAAGCGACAAATCTTGTCGCAAACTCCCTGTCAAGCATTCTTGAAACGTCAATTTTATTTTGCGTAGCAGTCTTAAAGGCCTCTGTGGCAGCAAGCTCAGCCACGAATCTTGCCGGAATTCCCTGATTGAGGGCATGCCTTATCTCCTGAGGCTCAAGAACAAGACCACCGGTGTTGATTCTTTTAAAGATATTAAATTTTACTTCCGGGGGAGTCCCGGGGCTGATGATATGAGCGATAATCTGAGTAGTATCGATTGTTCTTTTGAGTGACCGGGGGAGAGTATCATAAGACTCGCCTTCCAGATTTTTTAAAAATTCCAGACCAGTCAACCTGAGACTCCTGTTGATAATAAAATTTCTCAAAGCGCTCAATCTCTGCAGACCGTCGACTACCAGCCAGCGATTGTCATCTGTCCCATCAAAAAAAAACGCAGGCAGGGGCAGTTTAATAAGAATAGATTCGATAAGTCGGCTCTGCTTTCCTTCATCCCAGAGGTCATCTTTTCTCTGAAAGTCGGTAAATAAGTCTATCTCCGGTGGTTCCTGCCGGAGCCGGTCGATTATAAGCGAAATTGTTGGCGATTTGAGCTCAATGCTGATTGAAGCCGGATTAAAAGGCTTGTCAATAATAACCGGCGAAGTTTCATCTTCGACAGTTATTTCGCGATATAAATCAGTATTAAAATCTTCAGCTGTTTTCATAAGTTCTGATCACTCAACCAGCACAAATCTAGCCGAAATGCTCTTTTATGTAAAGTGCAAATATCTTGCAACAGATTTCGAACATAGCCTTCGCAAAATTCAACACCGCTTCAAAGAACTGATCAGCGCCCGCGCCACCCGCCTCGGCCTTTAACAGTCTTTTCCAAGACATTGGCAGGAACTAACCCGCAGCAAAATCAGCCAGAAACAACTACGATGTCCCTCTATCCCAACAGTCGCAATCGCCGTGAAGAGCTCGCGACCAAAATCTGCCAGAGTTAAGCAAGGTGTCCCCATATCCCCGCATATTGACCAAAGGCGGCAACTGAACTATATTGTAGCTATTCTGTTTTTGCCGGATAATAACTATGATCGATACAAGAGAATTGCAAAAAAAAATACAGACGGGTGAAGATTCTTTTCTGGAGCTCAAAGAGCTTCATTTGTCCGGCAATTCGGTTACCGGCCCGCATCGTAACAGCATGGCCGACGAGCTGGCTGCTATGGCCAATTCGAACAGCGGCACAATCGTGCTTGGCGTTAATGACAAAACCCGTGAAATAACCGGCATTCCAGACCAGGCGCTCGACGTTGTCGAAACCTGGGTGCGCGAAATTGTCAACGATCTGGTCGAACCGCCAGTAATATGCCAGATAAGCAAGGTTCAGTTAGACACCGCGACCGGCGAACGCAACGTCATTGCAGTTTCGGTGCCGCGCAGTCTTTTCGTTCACAGAAGCCCCGGTGGCTACCTGCATCGCATCGGAAGTTCACGCCGGCAGATGA
>JAKQKW010000305.1 GCA_029560455.1 Candidatus Rifleibacteriota bacterium | reverse complement strand
CAGTGAGTAAAAAGGTTGGTACAGAAGTAGAGTTTGTCGTCGAAACCCTCATGCAAAGGACGCCTGTCGAAATGATTCAGTTGTTTATCGAACTGGATTCTTTCTGGCGATGGGCTATGGGCAACAAGACCTATCCAACTTATCTTAGAATGATCAGGATTTTTGATTCTCAACTCTACGATTATCTGATGCTCTATCTCTGGGAAGGATACGATCTCGAAATCGAGTTCATGAACAGGATTTTTCACAATCTCAATCGCAATGAGTACGGACTCAAAATACTCGCAATTGACGAACGCTTCGAAACGGCTTTTCCGCCTGAAATTCTTTACAATGAGCGCATCAGGGAATACCTGCTGAAAATGCGTGATCGCACGATTACGCGCCCCGAGTTCTGTACTGTCGATGCTGCCGAATATCTGCTGGTCGGCCATAAGTGTATTTTTATGGAAAACCTGCGTTTGCTGGCGCTTTATCCAGTCGAAAAGATCAATAATGAAATTGCCGGCAAAAGACAACTGCTGCTCATGTTCGTTCTGGTGAGTTTTCTGGTTTCGATTTCCCTCGGACTGTTTGTTTCGGGCAGCATTACCGGGCCTCTGGCTGTTCTGCAGAAGGGTGTCGAAGCCATGCAGAAGCGTGATTTTGCCCATCGCCTGCCTGATCTTGGCGGCGATGAGTTTGGCAATCTCGCACGCATATTCAATGAAACCTTCGTTGATCTCGAAGAAATGCACGTTGCCAGAATAGTTCAGGAAAAGATCATGACCCAGATGGAAGTGCCACTGCAGGCTGGCAACCTGCAACTGTACGGTCAGACCATTTCTCTGTCAGGAATGGGCGGCGATTATTTTGAAGTGCTCGAATCCGCTGCCGACAAACCGGCTGCGCTGCTGGGCGATGTTGCTGGCAGCGGTGTTGCTACCAGTTTGATTCTTGCTTTTGTCAGGTCTGCAACCATGCAGTTACAAAAGTGTGTTGATGATCCAGGTGAATTTCTGCAACAACTCAATCGGGTGCTGCTAGACAGCAGTCGTTCAGGGCAGCGCAAGCCTTTTGCCTGTCACTGTATTTCTCTGGCCGGTGACAATCAGGTCAGGCTTGCCGGTGGCGGACTGCCTTATCCTTTACTGATAGATCATCAGCGGCTGACAGCGACGTCGCTGGATATGCCGGCAATACCGCTTGGCTGTAGCTCTGGTTTCAATCCAGCTGTGACTGAAGTGCGCCTGCCGCCTGGGCACAGTCTGGTCTGCTTTACCGGCGGCTTTATCGGGCACGGAACTTTTGATTATGGTAGAATGACCGATCTGATTTGTAACTCTGTTGATGC
>JAKQKW010000286.1 GCA_029560455.1 Candidatus Rifleibacteriota bacterium | reverse complement strand
TTACCGGTTACAGAATTTCGAAACTCATAAGCTGATCTGGTTACGTATCGCCGCTTGCCATATTCATAAACACACCCACGAACCAGAGCATGATAAATGCCGTCGCCATCAGAGTGATTTATAGTCACAACAAGAACCATATCCTCAGGTTTAACCGCTTTTACATCCAGAAATTTTGTAAATTTTCTGGCCGGCCATTTTGAAATGCTCCTGACCTTTCCTTTTAAAGCCTGTTCTACTATATTGGAATTGTCATCCAACACAAAAATTTTTCCATCAATTGCAGCAGTAATCTTCTCAAATATTTCCTGTATAACAGGATCAGAAAGTTCTGTTTCGAGAGAAAAAAATTGAGTTTCAACTACAGGCTTTTCCCGGCCAAATAGCTGTATAGCAAAACAAACAGCAAATATCACAATGCACATAGCTGATTTTGATCTCATCACCAATCCTCCCGATTGTCAGATACCACTTCCACCGCACCAGCTCTCAAACTTCAACCCTTTAACGCGATTATTTTTACGCGCGGGAGGGGGAAGTTTTGCCGGTCTGGCGCGGATCTAGAGGGTCTTTATCCGCCTCCGGGTTAAATACGACGACGGTGACGCCGAGGTCGCCCTCGCCGTAGCGGCCAGAGCGGAACTTCTTTTTCCAGGGGCTGCTTCTGAGATAATCTGTGATTGCCTTCTGCAGGGCACCAGTGCCTTTGCCGTGAATGATGAACACGCGGCCCAGGTCGGTTTCGCTGACGATTTTGAGATAGGTCTCGACCTCGTCGACAGCCTCTTCAACCCGCATGCCGCGCACGTCGATCTCGCTTTTGATCAGAGGGCGAACCGCAAACACGCTGCCACCGGTCTTTTCTTTTTCGACTGCTGATTTCTGCGAACCGGCTGACAGCTCTGAGGCATGCACAACCATCAGTTTGCCATCAAAATCAACTTCGACACGCTTGCGGCCGGCCGGCCTGATTACGGTTCCCTGGCGCAGGTTGAGTTTCCAGACCACACTCATACCGGGCTTCAGCTCGTCGATTTTCAGCGACGGTTGATCTGAAGGCGGCGCAATCTGGTCATCTACCGGCTTATTCACTTCAGCCAGATTTTTTCTGGTTTCGGAATGGGCCTTACGTGCCTCATCAAGAGCCTTCAGCATCTCGGGCGATTCATTTTTCGCTGCGATCTGCCGCAGCCGGTTAATAAGAGTCTCAATGTCACGCAACCTGACGCGCAGCTCAACCGTAAATTCTTCGGTGAGCCGGTCGCGTTTGGTTTTGCGGAATTCCTGCAGCTGCTGTGTGGTTTTTTCGATTTCCTGCTCGCGGGTGCGCAAAGTCGACAGCTTCTGAACGTAAGTTCTTCGCAGGGCCTCGGCGCGGTTACGCTCCCGCTCGATGGCTTCGATCAGACCTTTCTCGTCGCGACGTTCGCCGGCATTTGACTGCACAAGCTCTGACAGAACCGATTCGGGTAGACCGAAAACCCTTGCCATTGCCAGGGCATTACTTTTACCGGGAATGCCGATCTGAAAACGGAATGTCGGTTTGAAAGTCTCGTAATCGAATTCCATGGCAGCATTGATGAACCCCTCGGTGGTAAACGCCACATGTTTGAGAGAATCATAATGCGAAGTCACGATACAGAAAGCGCCGCGAGAACTAAGCTCTTTAAGAAAGCCTGAAGCCAGTGCCCCACCCTCGACCGGATCAGTGCCGACGCAGATTTCGTCAATAAGAACAAGAGAGTGGGCGCCACCAATGTCGATCATCTCTTTCAGGCGCTTTAAATGAGCTGTAAAAGTCGAAAGATGATCTTCGATACTCTGACTTTCGCCAATATCAGAAAGCACCTGGCGAAAAACCGGAATGCGGGCATCACGTGCCGCAAGTACATAGTTGCCGGTCTGCATCAGCAGGGCATTGATACCGACTGTTTTAAGCGCTACCGTTTTACCGCCGCCGTTGGGGCCGGTAATGATTATGCAGCGCTGAGCCGGGTTCATCTTTATATCGAGAGGAACGCAGTTCGGGTGAATCAGCGGGTGTCGGGCCTGATTCAGCAAAAGATCAGGTTTATCGGCTATTTCTGGCCGACTGGCCTCATATCTGACCGAAAATTCGCTGCGGGCACGCACCATATCAAGCCAGGTAAGAGTCTCGAACTGCTCGGTCATTGCCCCAAGCGATTGATAAAGCAACGAAGTCAGATTGTTGAAAATCTTTCGAATTTCTTCGCGCTCAGAAAGCCTCAACTGCGCCAGACGGTTGTTGACCGGCAGAAACTGCAGAGGTTCAATGAATACTGTCTGCCCGGTTGCCGACTGGTCGTGAACGATACCCTGAATGCGGCTCTGTGCCGAAGCCAGAACCGGCACGACGTAGCGATCGTTGCGCAGAGTAAAGTAGCGGTCCTGAACGTCTTCGGCATGATGTGCCAGAAAAGCGGCCAGCTGCTTCTCGATGTTACCGACCGTCTGCGTGTATTCGCGACGGATAGAAGCGAGAGCCGGAGAAGCGTCATTTCGCACCTGACCCCGGTCGTCGAGGCAGTCGTCGATTCTCTGAAAAAGCCCGGAAAGCAGTGGCATACCGCGAATGCGCTCGGAGATACGCCCCTGGATTTTCAGCGAAAGACTGGTAGAATGACTGTCGAAGGTCTTTCGCAGACTGGCAGCCGTTTCGATATTAGCTTTAACTTTGAGAAAGTCTTCTGAGCCAAGAACGGTTGAACCGGCCTGCAGAATCTCGATAATTTCACGGATATCGCGAAGTCCGCCGGGATTGATTTTTACCCCGGCATTGGAATATTCAAGGTATTCGTCAATTTCAGCCAGCCAGCCGCTGATCTCGTTTGCGTCGGTAGATGGGTGCAGTGCCAGAATTTTCTCTTTTGCGGCACGCGAACCGGCGAACGAAGCAATGATCGCCAGGATTTTATTGAATTCTAAATTATCTAATGATTTCTGTTCCACGTTTCTGTTCACCAGTCATTCCCGCGCAGGCGGGAATCTTATTAGCAATAATTCAGATCCCCGCCTGCGCGGGGATGACGCATGTATACGCAGGAATGACGCATATCTGCGCGAAGATAACATTTGCCTGCACTGATAACCACACCAATGCGGGCCGATTATTTACATGTGACACGTCTGATTGCGTGTTGCACGCAGGGGTTCAGCATGCTGAACCCCAACGATATTTTTACTCAACGGTTACCGATTTGGCGAGGTTGCGGGGCTGGTCGACGTCGAGACCGCGCAGGTCAGCGACGTAGTAGGCGAACAGCTGCAGCGGCACAACATTGATGATCGGCGAGAAAATGTCGGAAACCTTCGGCACTTCAATGACGTGGTCGGTCAGAGATCTGATCTCGTGATCGCCTTCGGTAGCGATGGCAAGCAGTCGGCCGGAGCGCGCCTGAACTTCCTTAAGATTCGAAATCGTTTTGTCATAGAGCTCAGAATCGGTAACAATAGCCATTACCGGCATTTCCTGGTCGATCAGAGCGATGGGGCCGTGCTTCATCTCGCCGGCGGCATAGCCTTCGGCATGAATGTAGCTCAGTTCTTTCAGTTTCAGGGCGCCTTCGAGGGCGGTCGGGTAATTCAGGCCGCGGCCGAGAAACAAAAAGCTGCGGGCATCGAGGTATTTCGAGGCCAGGTCGCGAATCTGCTCGTGCTTGTCGAGAACTCTTTCGATCTGCTGGGGCAGCACTTTGAGCTCACGGATCTTTTCCTGGACGTAGGCCGGATCGAGAACCGAACGAATTTTGCCCAGCATCAGCGCCAGCAGAGTCAGGGCCGTCAGCATGGCAATATAGGCCTTGGTCGAGGCAACGCCGATTTCGGGGCCGGCGTGAATATAAACAAGGCCATCGACTTCGCGCGTCAGAGACGACTCTTTGGCGTTGACAATGCCAAGAACCTTGGCGCCGCGCTTGCGGGCTTCTTTAACGGCGGCGAGGGTATCAGCGGTTTCGCCCGACTGGCTGATGGCAATTACCAGGGTATTTGCATCGACAAGCGGCGAACGATAACGGAATTCACTGGCAAGATCGCACTCAACCGGAATCTTCACCAGACTTTCGATAAGATACTTGCCGACACAGGCCGAGTAATAAGCGGTGCCGCAGGCAACCATGACGATGCGCTGCGCACGGTAAATATCGGGCCCGGAAAGCTTGAGTTCTTCGAGGTAAATCTTGCCTTCTTCTTCAGAGGTGCGGCCGCCGATAGTGTTACGAATGACCTGCGGCTGCTCGTAAATTTCTTTCAGCATGAAGTGCGAGAAGCCGCCCTTTTCGGCAGCAACCGGGTTCCAGTCGATCTGAACCGGGGTTTTGGCAACCGCTTCGCCGCCAGCTGTGAAAAACTCGACGCCTGAACGGCTGACCACGGCGCCTTCAAAATTTTCCAGATATACGACTTTGCGCGTGTATTGCAGAATAGCGGTAACGTCTGAAGCGACGAAGTTTTCGTCTTTGCCCAGCCCGACGATCAGCGGACTTTCTTTGCGCATGCAGACGATCTGTTCGGGATGATCGCGATGAATTACGGCGATGGCATAAGCGCCTTCGACCGATTTGACCGCATCGAGAACCGCCTTTTTCAGATCGCCCTTATAGTTGGCTTCGATCAGGTGGGCAAGCACTTCAGAATCGGTTTCTGAAGAAAAATGGTGGCCTGAGTCAGTGAGACTCTTGCGCAGCTTCATGAAATTCTCGATGATGCCGTTGTGAGCTACCATCAGAGTGCTCTGGCAGTCACCATGCGGGTGGGCATTGAATGCTGACGGGCGGCCATGCGTGGCCCAGCGGGTATGCCCGATGCCGATAGTCGAGGCCGAGGCGAATTCGTCGACCAGCATTTTTCTGATATTGCGCAGTTTGCCGATATCTTTGCGCACATGAATTTTTTTGTCATCGACGACGGCGATGCCGGCCGAATCGTAGCCACGGTATTCAAGACGGGTCAGCCCGTCGAAAATCACTTCATTCGCGGGTTTGCTGCCAATATATCCGATAATTCCGCACATAACAGAAGAATTTCCTTTCGAAATTGTTTCAGAATTTTACTTTTCCGGGGCGCAGGTTCTGGCCTTCCGGAGCTTTAGCACCGCCGCCTTCGCCTTTCAGCTTTTCAGAAAGACGGTTGAGGCCCTCTTCGGCCTGCTGAGCATAAGCGGTATCTTTAAACTGCTCGGTAATTTCACGGTAGGCGACCAATGCATCGTCTTCCTGGCCTGAAGTTTCAAGGAACTGCGCATATTCAAAGGAAGCACGCGGTTGCCCGGCCGACAGCTGCAGATATTCACTGAAATACTCTTTTGCCTTGTCGTTTTCGCCGTTGCGGAGAGCGGCAGAAGCACGCAGATACGGAACCTGCGGGTGATGCATTTTCTTTTCGACCGCCTGCAGGTGTTCTTCGGCATCCCCGACCGCGCCGCTCATAATCAGGCCCTCAGCAAGAACCAGCCTGGCATCGAGGTTGTCAGGAACCTCGCGCATGATGGCTGCAGCTTCTTCGAGGCCGCGTGCGACGTTGAAACCGCGCACCAGGGCAAGGGCCCGCAACGCCCGGTATTTAAGGCTGCCCGGAACGGCAAGCATCGCTTTTCCAGCTTCTTCGGCCGCTTCGTCGAAGAGTTTATTCTCGATAAGAATGAGAGCTTTGATGTAATTGGCTTCGGGGTTGCCGCCGCCGGCTGAAATAACCTTGTTCACCATTTCAGATGCGTCTTCGATCTTACCCTGATAGAGCTTTATCTGGGCGAGGCCGATACTTGCGTCAGAAACATTCGCGTCTTTTTTCAGAATTTTTTCGAAGACTTCCTCGGCTTCCTTGAGACGACCCTGTTTAACCATGGCATCGGCGAGGTTGAGCATAGCGAAGACGTCTTCTTTTATTTCGATGGCTTTGCGGAACTGTTCTTCGGCCTTTTTGTAATCATCCATGGCCCGGTAACAGTCGCCTATGAGAAAGCGGCTCTGAAAGCTTTTGCTGTCAGCCGCCAGGGCCTTTTCGAAGTCTTTGATCGCATCGGCATACTTGCCGGTATTGAATTTTACCAGTCCGAGGTGATGCAACGCCTTTGCATTTGCGGGTTCTTTAGCAAGGATTTCGTTGAGAAGAATTGTGGCAGAAGCATACAGTTCTTCGTCGATTTTTTCGATGGCGAGATCGAGTTTTGTTTTTTCTTTTGGTGGAGCGATTTCACGGGTCTGAGTGCTGACCATGGGTTCGCGCATGGTATCGAGAGACTGATAACCGCCAAGAACAACTTCTTTGGGAACAGAGCGCACGGTCGTCTGCTGCTGCTTCTGCTGCTGAACCTTGGCAATCTCACCTTCGAGCTGTTTTACCAGATCAGAATACTGCTTTTCTGCCGGCTTTGCGGTGGCAAGGCGGCGGGCATGGCTGAGAGCAAGTTCGCGGTTTCCTGACATGGCAAGGCTGTAGACAAGATAGAACCTTGCCTGCTCGTGTTCAGGAGCCATATCGACAACCTGACCAAGGTAGTCAGCGGCACCACTGTAATCTTTGGCTGCATAAAGGCGCAGACCCTGGTCGAGTAATGCAGGAACGAGATCCTGGGCGCTGCCGATACCAAAGCCGGTCAGAACGAACATGGCAATGATCACAAAGAGCCGAACCCGGCCATTTGAGGTGTTTTTTGCGGGTTTCATAGATTCTCCATCCGATACAACAGATTTTACGGTCAGGCTGAAAGCAGTGACATGGCCTCGGCTTCGCTGCCTACCTGCTGCGCCATGAAAAACAGGCCTGACATTTCGAGAACGACGGAATGGTGTTTATCAAGACCCCAGGCGGCAATCTGGCCGGCGAAATCGTCGACAACCATACCGCTGATATCGAGGAGAGCGGCAACACCAGGGCTGCTTATCAGCTCGATTGTTGAGAAATCAAGAGCAAACCGGCTGAGGCCGGCGTCAAGACATTTCTGCACATGCGCTTTCAAAGTGGTTCCGCCGGTATCTTCAAGGTAGCCCTTCAGCCGCAGAATTTCGATCTGGCCACGGGTTTCTGAGTTAAACGAAAATTGTTGATACATCCGAACCTCCCATAGGTATAGAGTCACAATACTATACTGAACAGACCCGGCAAAGCAACCCATAAAAAGAACCCGGAACGGGCTAAAATAAAAAATGTGCCGTTTTAAGCGACACATTGAAAGGGAGTTAGGGATTTGGTTGTCCATTCACTTCAGGTCAACTCAAGTTAAAGTTGAACCTTACATGAACTTCAAAATTCATATCGACGTATAAAGTTAAAGTATTTAGCTTTTTTTTGACTTTTTTATTTTTTTGTTGATTTTAATGATTCCGGCAAAAATCGAACATAGCCAAAATCTCCTCTAAGGCGAGTTACGAGCCAGACGCATGAACGACATATCTGTTGCAGCCGGCTCAAATATGGCAAACAAATGCTGTAACTGTGATTTTTTAGGCAGTTCCGGGCGAAAATGATTTTTTAAAATTTACGGGCTCAATGTCGGCAGTTTTTGTGACGATAGGGAAATTACCGGTTAGTAAACATAATAAAAGAAAGATTTCGGAGGTAAACTCAATGAAGAAAGAAAGCCTCATGACAATTCCAGAGCTGATGGACTTTCTGCAGGTCAAGCGCAATACTATCTACACTCTGAGAAATCTGGGTTTGCCAACAGTCAAGATCGGCAGATCAGTGCGATTTCGTGCTGACAGTGTCATCAGATGGCTGAGTGACCTTGAAAAGACCAGCAATTCACCGGTAAGCGGCCTGATTCACGACAACGCCCATCTGCTTTAAAAGAAGAACATGAACGACTCGGCACGGGAAATTTTTTATCTGCTCAGTTTTTCGGTCGGCACCGGATTCATGCTGAGCAAAACGCTGTTCGCACTTTACAAGGAGTGGCAGAATGACAAAAGCCTCGAAAAGAGCCGAAATCGGCGCTTGAGGCCATAACAGAAATTTAAATACAAAAAGGCTGCGGGTTTATCCCGCAGCCTTTTTGTATTTAACGCTGTTAAAGAGATTTATAGAGACGGGTATAGTTCCAGTGACTGCCCATGACCTTCTTGTAATAATCGCGGGTTTCGGGCAGCGGAACCCTGTCGAGACGCTCTAGCACTGGCAGACCGGCGAACGGGCCGGCTTCGACCTTTCTCTGAATATTGCCCTGACCACCATTATAAGAAGCTGAAGCAAGATAGAGATCACCGTTGAAAAGATCGGCAAGATAGCGCAGATTCCATGAACCATAGCGAATGTTAAGGTCGGTGTTCCAGAGATTGTCTTTTTTGAAGCCCTTTTCGCCAAGTTTACCGGCTATCCATTTGCCGGTATTGGGCAAAATCTGCATCAGACTCATGGCGTTACTGCGTGAAAGGGTATCTGGCTTGAAATGACTCTCTTCTCGCATGATAGAGAGAATCCAGAACGGGTCGATCCCGAATTTGCGGGCATTTTCGCGCACCTGGTTTTCGTAAACCACCGGATACAGAGCCTTCCAGCCCCATTCGGGCATGTCGGCAAGCGAGCGGTCAGAATCGAGAATCTGACGGGCCAGGCGTTCACCATAGGCTACGATCTGGTTATAATCACTG